>JAYUJV010000500.1:0-5581 GCA_043764975.1 Saprospirales bacterium | reverse complement strand
TTGTACAAAATACTAAGCCATCGTTTGCATATTATGCAGAGAGTTTTTTGGCGCCTGACGGCGAAATGGCTTACGGAAGCGAAGCCGACCATTTGGAGCGTTCAGAAGCTGAGGTTTCGTTGGGCGATTTGCAGTCTATGGTAGTCGGCGAAGCCGAATTTATGAATGCTTTTCAGCATTATTCGCAACTACATGACACGCGTCGTTTTACCCCTTGTTTTACAATTATGACTGCTGATAAAGACGATCCGCGTTTTGACTTATTTTATGCAAAAGGCAATCAATTGCGTGCTTTTATGGGATTTTTCCTAGTAGATTGGCCGAGTTATACAGGTTTGGGTTTTGAATGTCGTGATTTGCATACTGCGCCAGCACCCAATGAGCACTACACTAAATTGTATGTTTTTCGTATAAATGAAGGCGATAAAGCAACTTTTGGACCTTATACTTTTGGTCAAAATGTATTGCTTTTTAATGATTTATTGAGCCTGAAAAATATGAGTGAATCGCTTTTGAGCGAGTTGCGTTCATCATCGGTAACTTGGCTCGAAAAGATTCAAGACAAGGCAAATGTCATTGCGTGGCGTTGCGATGCGGCGCCCGAATATACGTTTGTGGTCAATTTGGATTTAGAAAAAATGAATAATATACCTACTTTCGTAAAAGATGATGAGTTGTGGTTTTCGACTATTGAAAACAATACAACACAATTAATGGGTGGCGAATGTCGTATTTATAAAAAAAGGATTGAAAACATGAGCTTTCAATCCTAAATCTTGTGTGTGAAACAAAGGGTGTAAGAACCTTATAGAAAAAATAGTATAAAAACACTCAACTACTTGTATTTTTATACGATTTGAAAGATTGTAATGCTAAATCACAATGCTTTTTGACCTTCATGTTATGCTGTTTCGGACATAACAGAAAGTCATTATAAGAGTTTCATTTAATACAGGGCTTATATAGGAAAGGTTATTTATTTTAGACGCAATCAAAATAATAAGTCACAAAATGTGACATGATATTTTGTTGTTTTATTGATAAAAAAACGTAAGTACTTAGTTATGAATAACTTACGTTAAAAAATCATATAATAAAAAAGTTGCGAGCGCATAAAAATTAACAAATGTCAGAAGATGCTTTATATCCGATAAAAGATGCGTTGGTTTTGGTCAAGCAATTTCAAGACAAAACATTGCCCGATTATGACTGGACGCACGAGGCGCATCTTGTAGTGGCACTTTATTATTTGTCGTTGCACACGCCCGAAGTCGCATTACCAATCGTCAGAAAAGCGATTCGCACCTACAACGAAAGCATTGGTATCGTAAACAGCGATACAAGCGGTTACCATGAAACGATGACTGTCTTTTGGCTTTTTTATCTCCAAAAACGCTGTGCTACAAACGGAAAAGTTCATTTCGACCAAGACACAATGGACAATATGCTCTGGGACGAAACCATCGTTGGTCGAAATGTATGGCTCGACTATTACAGTAAAACCTTAATGCTGAGTACTACCGCACGTCGTGATTTTGTTGCGCCAGATGTGAAAGCCTTGGTTTAGTATGCGGCCAATTGGTAATTGGACGACTAAACGTGTGTCCAATTGGTAATTGGACAAATATATACCCATTATGAATACCTGACATGCCCAATTACCAATTGGCCCCACGTCACTAAAAACAAAAAGACTCGTACACAATCAATTGGTACGAGTCTTTTTATTGAAATTAAAAATAGATTTTAATTTAAAACCTATTTTTAAAAACCAAGGCAATTCAACAATTTTAAGCAAAATACATTATTTTACCTAAAATTTGTTGCTACGTTAGTAAGTCCCTCTTTTGGAGGGATTTAGGGAGGTCTCTATTTTATAACCACCACCTTTTTGTGACCAACGAATTTGCCGCTTGTGATTTGGAGCATATAAGTGCCGTTCGGCAAGTTAGCCATTTCAACCTTTTGCTGAATTTCATTGATACTAATTACTTGATTTGTTACCATTTTACCACTAATGTCATACATCGTGATGATACCTTTTTCGTTCAATGGCTGTGCCAAACTCAGCGTAAATGTACCTTGATTTGGATTCGGGAACACCTCAAATGATAAGTTGTCCGCCACATCAAATAAACCATTGATGACACTCGTGATGATGCTTTTACAACCCTTACCATCGGTAGCTGTCAAGGTCAAAGTCGTGTTCGGAAGGTTCTTGAAAACAGGATCAGTTTGTGTCAAGTTTACGTTTCCACCTACTAATTTGTAGCTATATGGCGGCGTGCCACCACTTGCACCTGCAGTCAATTGATTGTTGAGTACAGTCGCGGTCACGACTACTTTTGTAGGCTCGGTTACGATTACGGTCAATGTTTTGACTGTGTTCTGTAAATCCTTAGCATTTACGGTATAAGTACCTGCACCTAAGCCAGTGAATACATTACTGTTTTGATACAAACCATTGTTTATGTTATAAGTAACTGGCGCTAAACCACCAGTTGCGGTTACGGTAATAGTGCCTGTTTTGTCGCCATTACAAGTTGGTTCTGCGAAAGTAGCTGTGGCTGCGAGCTGTATAAAATTCACGACAACCGAAGTCGTCGATACGCAACCGTTTCCATCTTTTACGCCCAATGTATAGGTTTTATTAGCCAAGTTTGTAAAGTTTTTACTGACTTGGTATGTGCCGCCATCTACATTGAAAGTATATGGAGCTGTTCCGCCTGCACCAGTTGCAGTTACGGTGCTACCAAACACAGTACCTGTTACACTGACTGCCGTTGGTGCAACTATGGTCACACTATTACTTGCTTTTATAGTACCTTTCGAGTCTTTTACATTGGTCGTATAAGTACCAGCTGCAAGGTTTAAGAAAGTATTTGAACTCTGATAAGTACCATTGTTGAGTTGGTATTCAAGTGGTGGTACACCACCACTTGCACTGACCGTAATACTTGCATTGGCATCGCCGACGCAACTAATTGATTTTGAAACTTGCGAAGTTGCAGATATTGGACCAATAAGTAAGTAACAAGCTGATGCTGTACAAGAGTTCGCATCCGTTACCGTAAAGCAATAAGTATTTGGCGCCGTGACAGTTATGCTTTGCTGTGGACTACCTGTTGTCCAGCTAAACGCATAATTTGTACCTGTACCACCAGTTGCGTTACCTTTCAAGGTCGTATTGCCCGATACGGTTACGGTCGCAACAATGGCTGTTGGTTCTGTTACGGTCACGCTGTTCGTAAATAACGATTGACCACCTGCATCTTTTACTTTTGGCGTATAAGTACCTGCTTTTAAGCCTGTCAAAATATTTGAACTTTGAAAAATCCCGCCATCAATTGAGTACTGATAAGGAGGCGTACCACCCGAAGCCGTTACGACTATCGAGCCATTTACACCACCGAAACAACCTACGCTTTTGTTTTGTGCAGCAGTTGCAATCAAAGGCACTGATGTTGCAATCAAGTTGAATGTAAATACAGTACCACCAATCCATGCACCACCATTGGCTTGTACATTGAATATAAATCTATCTACTGTTGGGTTGGCCGTATTGTTGGCATAAGTTATTTTATTGGTATTGATGTCATCTTGCGTAAATGTGCTACCAACCGCTAAATCGCCACCACTCAACTTCAATTTGCCTTGTGCAGGCGCTGCCATGAGCGTATATAGCATTTGCGGAGCCGTTGCACCTGTACTGATAGCGTTTAGGTTGACGGTCATTACAGTTACCGTTTGTTTTTCGGTAACGGTGATAGGTACATTTGTGATGTTCAAATCACTTGTGCCAGCCACACCACATACATTTACACGCCATTCTTTGAATACGCCAGTATATGTAGTAGCGTTATCATATATCTTCAATTTCCACTTTCCTTGACTATTTTTATTGTCAAAAATGCTCAAAGGTTGTAATGCAGGTTTGATGACACCACCAACAGCTGGAAAAAATCCACAACTAAATTTGTAGCCTTCATCATCGAAATAAGCATCAATGTCTTGAGAAGACAAACAGCTATCTTGTACCATCAATAATTGTGACTTGTCAGGTGCTTGTACCCAAACGCCTAAATCTTGTACAAAATCATGTTGTAATTTTACATAAACGTTTAAGTCCGAAATTGTAAAATTACCTGGTATATTCAATTCATTGATAAGGGTATCTTTTTCGTTGTCTGGTATTGGCAAAGCTACAATTGCACTTTTGTATTCAGTACAACCCTCACGAGTTGTCTGGAACGCAAACGTAGATGAATAAGGACCATCAGCACAAGGGTTACGGGTTTTTATACGCCAGTAATATACCGTTGCTACTTGTAGTTTAGTTGTTTTGTATAAAGAATCGCTCACCACCGCCGTTTCGAGGATTGGGCTAAATGCTGGCGAAGTACTTACATCTACCACATATTGAGTTGTATTTATTTTTTTATTCCAAAACAACGTTGCATCTGGTTGTAAGTTCGTAGCATTGTTAGCTGGTGCGATGTTTGTCGTTACCGCTGGCGCTCCATTTACCAACTGAAGTCCGATTGTTGAGTTATTTGAAATCGTGCCAGCCGTAGTCAATACATTGATATTGTACTTACCAGTGACTACATTTTTTAAGTTCTTAACCGTTACGCGTACAGAATCCGTCGGCGCAGCTGGATTTTTAGCAAATACAACTGTCGCGCCACTTGGAATGTTCGATGCAGTAAACGTCACAGGTGTTGTAAAATTAGAAATAGAAGTCAGTTTTACATAAAAAACGGCACTATCCAAATTACAACCTGCAAAGTTCGTTGGCGAAGTTGAAATGATGAACGTCGGCGTTGGCGGATTTTCTATCGTGAAGTTTGAATTAGAAATATCTATAAAATAATTACCTGTACCTTTTACCTTTACACGTGCTTTAGCTGTCGCTACATTAGGCACTTTTACGGTTGCCGAGCCAGTGTTCGGCACACCCGAAGCCAAGATAATTGGATAGGTAAAACCACCATCAAGCGAAAGCGCAATATCGACATTGGCTGCACTCACTGGTGCTTTGTCGGTATTGGCTACGTCCCAAGTTACGGTTTCGTTGTCTGCAACATACCATTTGCCACCACCGTTTGGCTTCGTGAGCAAAAATGGACCAGAGTTAGCATCTACGGTAAGTTTCAAATCGTCTTTGTCCGAATAACCATAACTCGAACCGTTGCTGGCGTGAATGTCACGAACCGTCAAGCGGAAATTGAGGTTACGATCTATCGTAGGCAATACTTCATATTTTGGATTGATGTTATTCACCAAATCCGTAATATTCGGAAGATAACGTGACGGACTCAATGATGGCGCTCTAAACTGAAACAATGGGCCAGGCGAAGTTGATGTTGGCGCTTTATCGCCATTGAGGGCCAAGTCCATTTGATCCCAAGTATAAAACAAAGTATCACTGTTGGCATCGGTTGCAGTAGCAAGTAGTTCTAATGAAGTTGATTTGGGTATTGTTCTATCCAAACCTGCATTGGCAACTGGCGGCGTATTGCCTGTTGTACTCACGAGCGCACAAGTTTTACCATTGCCAGTATTGATAAAAGTTAAAAAC
>JAYUJV010000499.1:0-2113 GCA_043764975.1 Saprospirales bacterium | reverse complement strand
TTATTTGCCTCAGAATGGTTTTTGAGAAGGTATCATGGGGGATATTGATTTTGAATTAAAATAATGAAAAAATTAATAAAATTAAAATAATATTTTTTAATACTTATTTTTTTTAAAATATTATATTTTTTTTAAATAATAAATGGGTAAAATTAATTTTAATTTTTAAGCGTCAAGAGTTGTGACTAACTGACAAAAGTGACTAACTGACAATTTTGACTTTTTTAATATGAGAAACAGAACATGATAAAAATTTATTTGAAAGCTGGAAAAGAGGAACCAGTAAAACGATTTCATCCTTGGATATTTTCGGGTGCGATTGCCAAAATTGACGGTACACCTGAAGATGGTGATGTGGTGACTATTTTTTCGCATCGAAAAGAATTTTTGGGCATCGGACATTATCAAAATGGAAGTATAACGGTACGTATTTGCTCTTTTGAAGACCGACAAATTGACCTTGATTTTTGGATTGAAAAACTGCAAAATGCAAAAGATTTTAGAACAAAATTAGGGCTTTTTGATAATAAAAAAACCGACTGTTTTCGATACATACATGGCGAAGGCGATGGTTTGCCGAGCTTGATTATCGACATTTATAAAGATACGGCGGTAGTTCAATGTCATAGTATCGGTATGCACAAAGAACGTCAGCAAATAGCGAATGCGTTGATGGTTGTGCTAAGAGGGCGCATCAAAGCAGTGTATGACAAAAGTCACGAAACGTTGCCAGAGCAATATGCACAAAATGCTCACAATCAATATCTTATTGGCGAATCTGAGCCGACAGTTGTGTCCGAAAATGGACATCAATTTAAGATAGATTGGGTAACTGGTCAAAAAACTGGCTTCTTTTTAGATCAGCGCGATAACCGCGATTTGCTCGCAAGATATGCAAAAGGTAAAAAAGTATTGAACGCATTTTGTTATTCTGGCGGCTTTTCGGTCTATGCTTTGAAGGCTGGCGCAAGCGAAGTTGATTCGGTTGATGTATCTGCTCGTGCGATAGAATTGACAGAAATTAACGTTGCGCTGAACGGCGATTTTAAGGATAAACATACGGCTTATGCCAAAGACGTGATGCACTTTTTGAAAGAAAACGAAAAGGCATACGATGTCATGATTATAGATCCGCCAGCTTATGCAAAATCTATGAGCAAGCGCCACAATGCGGTGCAAGGTTACAAGCGTTTGAACGCTTTGGCGATGAGCCAAGCGGCGAAAGGCAGCATTATTTTTACGTTTTCATGCTCTCAGGTCGTGGATAGAGAGTTGTTTTACAACACAATTGTTGCAGCGGCTATCGAGTCAAAGCGTCACGTACGTGTGATGCACCAACTCACACAACCTGCCGACCATCCAGTGAGCTTGTTTCACTCCGAAGGCAGTTATCTGAAAGGTTTGGTGTTGTTTGTGGAATAAACGTGCTAATCGTGCGGCCAATTGGTAATTGGGCGTGCTAATCGTGCTGCCAATTGGTAATTGGCAGTGTTACATCTGAAAAGAGCTTCCAATCAACGATTGGAAGCTCTTTTAATACAGCCAATTACCAATTGGCTACACATTTTAATATAGCCAATTACCAATTGGCTACACATTTTAATCAGTCAATTACCAATTGACTGCACTTGGGCTACACTTCTACAATACCTTGATTTCAATGATTTCAATCCTACGTTCAAGCATGGCATCGATGCTATAAATCGACACTTTTTCATTCGTCAAATCATCTAGATTTTTTTTGCTGGCGGTATCTTCTCCAAACGTTTGCTGCGTAATAGTCAATTGTTTATTAGTAAAATACTTTTGAAAAACACCATTTTCATAAGCCTTAAAATAATTGACCAAACTACTTACTCGGCGCGACGAAAGTATCAAATTGTAATCACTTTGTGCGCGAGTACTTGCATAACCTTTCACGATTAATTCTATCTTTTCTCCTTTAAATAATCGTCCTAAAAGCATAGGTGTAAATTTTTGTAAATCAGCATAGTTTTTCTTCAAATTTTGATCGAAAAAGCCATTTAAATTGTCTTCAATTTCTATTTTGTATTGTTCTTCAAGTCCTTTAGTTGCTTCAGTTATATATTTATTTTTTTGAGCATTATAAGTT
>JAYUJV010000498.1:0-2120 GCA_043764975.1 Saprospirales bacterium | reverse complement strand
CTTTTTGATACTTATCTTTATCAATGCCCATGTACATAGAATCATGTAACTTAGGATATTTTCGCTCCAACCATTCGTCAAAAACATTGAGGTAATAGATAGAAAATACTGTTGCAATCGTAAAAATCAGGATAAACATATCTCGAAAAGGGGCCATCAAAAAATCGCTGATATCCGAATATAATATGACGTTGATGCGAAAACAAAGATAAAAAGCACCATTGAATATTATCCCAATCGCCACCAACACAACGTAAGTAATACTCAAAGACAAGCTAATGTCTTTTTGCAAAAATGCCGCCGTGGATTTGAAAAATGTTATTTTCATAATTTTGAATTTATTTGAAAAAAATATCCATGGTCAAATTTTGTTGTACCATTTTATTAGAATACGTGTTTGGCACAACACCAAAAGTGGTAATCATGGTCAGAAACAAGGCTTTTGTAGTATTGTTTTGCGTTCTGAAAACCTCCACTTTTGAAGCCAATTCTTCGGCATATTTTTTATCAATAGTAAATGGTTTTAGCGAAAATTTCATTTCACACAAATTGATAACATGGTCGCGGCGGTCTATGACCAAATCAATTTGCGC
This sequence comes from Saprospirales bacterium, assembly GCA_043764975.1. Lineage (GTDB taxonomy): Bacteria > Bacteroidota > Bacteroidia > Chitinophagales > Saprospiraceae > JAYUJV01. The sequence goes on along the minus strand of JAYUJV010000498.1, from coordinate 1,527 downwards.
CTTTTGGTTTTTATCCGAACTCAACCATGCAGACGTATGCGTTTGAATCCCGCTGATACCCAAAGCGCGTTTGATTTCGGGTGTATGTGCCAAGCAAACTTGCTCAAAAGCGTAACCACTCCAAGCTCTATATTGCGGATTATCAATGCTTTTTAACCAAGTATTTTCATCTAAATCGCTTGTTTCTTTGATAAATTTCAAGTAAAAAAGCGAATAAAAGTCACAAAGTTGATACAAACTATTTTTTTCTTTTTTTTCAAAAGAATGATAACGACGAATAAAACTGCTTTCTTCGAGTTCTTGCAAAAGCTTTGTAGCGTTGCCGCCATTTGTCAGTTTTGCCTTCTGAATTAACTCCTCGCGGCTCATACCTTTTGCTTTTTTAGCTAAGGTTTCTACAATTAAAATGTGCTTATCGGCTTTTTTAAAAAGCGAACTATACAAGTTATCAAACTCGGTACGCAACAAACTATTTTTAGTAAAACACAAGTTATCAATGTTTTGCGCAGTACTTTTATTAGCTTCGATGTGTTCCAAATAAAAAGGCACGCCGCCTGTTACCATATACAATTGTATCAATTGATAGCGGTCAATTACGGCATTTTTTTTCAAGAAAAACGCCTCACATTCCGCCAACGTAAAAGGTTCAAGTTTTAGTCGATGCGTCACTCGATTGTGCAATCCGCCTTTGTTATTGATAAGATTATTTATCATCCAAGAAGCCGCAGAGCCGCAAACGACCAATAAAATATCACGTCGCGCACTTGCCCAGCTGTTCCAAAAATGCTCTAAAGCAGGTATGAAATTCGATTTTGTAGTATCTAACCAAGGCAATTCATCTAAAAAGATGACTTTTTTAGGCACTTCCAAATTTTCGAGATAAGTTATTAATTGTTGAAACGCTTCAAACCAATCTTTGGCAACGCGTTGAGGTTCTCGTGTCGTTTTTTCACGCAACAAAGCACTGTGAAAATTCGCCAATTGTTGCTTCAAATTGACATTCGCAATGCCTGTTAGTTGAAAACAAAATTCATTTTCAAAGACATTTCGTATCAAAAATGTTTTACCAATTCTTCGTCTGCCATACACTGCCACAAACTCCGATTTCGAGCTGTTGCGCAAGGTGTTCAGCAACTCAATTTCTGCTTTTCGACCGACAATAATTTCTTCCATTTGTTATCTTATTTAAAACACAAAGATAACAAAAAAAATAGTTATAGCCAAATACAGACACGATAATTGGCTATAACCTGCTTTTTTATAGAGTTATAGCTGATTATAGGTATCGTAATTGGCTAAAAGTCATTTTTATATAAATAAAAAAAGGTCAAAATGTCTATAAAAAAACATTTTGACCTTGAAAAAAATTGAATATTATCAATTAACTTAAAGCAATATCAGTTAAAAATCTTTTTATTTCGTCTTCACTAGTGTTTAAAAAACTTTAAATTGTCGGATATAGTCTAACTAATTTCGTTCTAGCGTCGCTATTTCTAAATTGCCAATTAATTTTTTTCTCCTTCTCAT
>JAYUJV010000497.1:0-2128 GCA_043764975.1 Saprospirales bacterium | reverse complement strand
ACATTGCGTGGGTTCCAACTGATTTTGTAATGCCACGGATTGTCATCACTTTCGGGTGCCACCAAGCCGCCAGTATAAGATCTGAACGCCAGCAATTTTCCACCTTTGGCCTTTATTTCGTTTATTTTCTGAATGGCTGACATGTGATCTAGACCAGGATCAAGACCCATTTCGCCCATAAAAACCAAGCCACTACTTTTCACTTGGTCGCTCATTTGTATAATTTCTTTCGATACATAAGATGCTGTAACCAAATGTTTTTTGAGCGACATACAATCATGCGCCACTTCTGAGTGCAAATATACAGGTAAAAGCGAAATAACAACATCATTACGTGTTATTAGCTCACGTCTATCATTCGTTTTGGTCACATCGAGCCAAGTGGCGCGTCCATTTGGATGATTGTTTACTTTTTCTTTTGCTAAATCGGGATTCGCATCAGCAACAGTCAAAAACCAACCATTTTCGAAAGATTTTTGTAATAAATAATTGATAAGAGACGAAGACGATCGACCTGCGCCAATCAATAGTATGTTTTGCATATTTTACCTTTTAAAATCGCTACAGTTTTAAATTTTTTTCAAAAGTATAAAAAGATTCATTAAAAAAGTAGTTTTATATTAAAAAAGAAATGACTTTTTTTATCTTTACAAAAAAATATAAATGAACTTTCAGACATTAGATTTAAAATTTTTAGGCACGGATGATACAATTGCTGCATATTTGATAGAATCGACCGCAGGTCAGATTTTGATAGAATGTGGGCCTCATTCAACCATCAATGCGCTTGAAAAAGCACTAGGAAAATACGGTTACAGAACAGACGATATAGCGCATATTTTTCTGACCCATATTCACCTCGATCATGCTGGCGCAGCTTGGTATTTTGCCGAAATGGGTTGCAATATATACGTGCATCCAGCTGGCATAAAGCATCTCGCTGACCCAACTAAACTCATGTCGTCGGCGCGCATGATTTACAAAGATAAAATGGACGCGCTTTGGGGCGATATGCAACCCATTGAAAATGAGCAACTTATAATCGCTGAACACAATCAAAAGTTTTTGATTGGCGATAAAATACTGACGGCGCATCATACGCCTGGTCATGCGGTGCATCACATCGCGTGGCAAATCGAAGACGTACTTTTTACTGGCGATGTCGGTGGTGTAAAAGTCAATAAAGGCCCCGTAATGCCGCCTTGCCCGCCGCCAGATATTAACATCGAAGACTGGTTGGCGTCCATAAAATTGATGCGAAACCTAAAAATAAAGCAATTGCAATTGACGCATTTCGGAACAGTTACGAACGTGCAAGCGCATTTCGATGAACTCGAAACCATCTTGAAAGATTGGGCTGCTTGGATGAAACCTTATTTTGATAAAAAGACCGAACAAGCCGAAATTGTACCACTTTTCAAGGCTTATGTGAAAACTCAGCTCATCGAAAAAGGGATAAAAGGCGATGAATTGCTGAAATATGAACACGCCAACCCAGCTTGGATGAGCGTGGCTGGCTTGATGCGATATTGGAGCAAAAAGGCTTGATTTTTAATTAATTTTTATTCAAAACGTTTTTTAATAATTTTTTAATTGTCGGATAAAGTCCTGACTAACCGACAAAAAAAGTACTAACTGACTAATCGACAAAAAAGGACTAACCGACAAAAAAGAAAACATGAAACTAACATCAATCAATACAGGTTATTTTAAACTCGATGGTGGCGCTATGTTTGGCATTGTGCCGCGTTCGATGTGGGCAAAACTGAATCCGCCAGACGAAAACAACCTTTGTACTTGGTCGCTTCGCTTGCTATTGATTGAAACCGATACGCAAAAAATATTGGTCGATACTGGCATCGGCGACAAGTTTGATGATAAATTTAGAAGTCATTTTAACCCTTTTGGCGAAGAAAATTTGACGAGTGGACTCGAAAAAGCTGGCGTTTCGGCAGACGAAATTACAGATGTTTTTCTGACACATTTACACTTCGATCATGTCGGTGGCGCGCTTCGGATTGATGAAAATGGAAAGTCAGTTCCGACCTTTCGGAATGCAAAATATTGGACAAACTCGAAGCATTACAAATGGGCCATGAAGCCAAATGAAAAGGAAAAAGCATCTTTT
>JAYUJV010000496.1:0-5638 GCA_043764975.1 Saprospirales bacterium | reverse complement strand
CTTCCGAAAGTGTCGTGATAGCGAGCCAAGTCGCGGCATCATAAACGTCTATTGGAGGTGCGATATTTTGCTTTGCGGATTCCACGAACGCATTAATCAAAAACCAATCCATGCCTCCATGACCAGCACCTTCGGCCATTGGAAAATATTTTTGCCAAAGCGGGTGATCATGCGTTTTCATGGTCTTGTCGTTGCCCCAATATTTGTCGGTTTTTTCCCAACGGTGTTTTTCAGACACACCTTCTATATGTAGCGATTGATTGATGTCCATCCAAATCCCTTTTGTGCCTTGCACTCGAAAACCAAGCGAATATGGACGCGGTAAACTCGTATCGTGGCTAATAATAATGGTTTCGCCATTAATGGTTTTGAGGACAGACGTGATGACATCGCCCAATTTCCATTCTACTTTTGCGTTCGGATGCGCCTCGCCACCTTTCGGATGATGCGTAATATAATCGTGCAAACCGCGCGATTTTGAAGCCGTGGAGGTCAAATACATAAAGCGATTGCCTCTATTGATACCCAAATATTGCGCCACTGGCCCAATGCCATGCGTCGGATACAAGTCGCCGTTGCGAAATTGAGATTGGGTGGTGCGCCATTTTGCTTCGCTGCGCGCTTTTTCGCCGAACTCCACGCCGCCGCCATACACTTCTACGCCATCATTAAATTTTACTTCGCGGAGGTCGTGCTGATAGCCACATTCGAGGTGAACCATTTCGCCGAACATTCCTTTTTTGACCATGCCCAACACCGCCATCACATCGCGACGATAGCATACGTTTTCCATAAAAAACAAGTGTGAACCAGTTGCTTCGTGCGTATTCACGAGCTGCCAACACTCATCTATGTTGAAGGCACCGCCTACTTCGGTTGCGGTATATTTGCCAGCTTTCATGGCGGCCACCGCTTGTTGCGTATGCCAAATCCAAGGCGATGCGATGATAACCGCATCTACATTTTTATTTTCAAGAAGTTTCAAAAAATCATAATTGCCGTTGCCATATACGGCTGGTTTTTTACGACCTGCTTTTTCGCAAAGCGAAACGGTTTCGGTAATCGCCCAAGCATCAGGATCGGCGATGGCCACGATTTCGCAATCATCGCGGAGCAAACAAAGCCCAACGTGATCTTGTCCGCGCATACCGACACCTATAAATCCAATGCCGATTTTTGATTTTGGCGCAGTTGGCGTAATCGTTTTTGTTTCATTATCCGTTTTTGTATTCAAAATCGGAATACTCGATGCGGCACTTGCCAAAGATATGTTTTTGATAAAATCGCGTCTTTGCATATTGTTTTTTTTTTTTTATTTATTTATAAGTCAATATTGTCAGTTAGTCATTTCTGTCAGTTAGTCTTTGATAATCAAAACCTTAGACATTTTTTAAAAGCTATTCATTCTTTCAAGGCATTTATTGTTTGGAAATGCCGTTAGGCATGATATGTTGGTAAAAAACGATTACTTCGGATACAATTTTGAACTCCGTAGGAGTGACATATTTCCAAATATATTTAATCTATTTAATGAAATTTTTGTTTTTTTTAAATCCAAGTTCAAATATATTAATAAAATTGAAAAAAGAATATGGAAAGGATTGAAAGTTTATATTGGTGTACAAAATAAGCTATTTTGTAATGAAAGTTTTAAAAAATCGTTTTTAATTTAAGAAATGAAACATCAGAATTAAAAAGGTATCAAAACTTAACTATTCTGAAATTATTGCTATTTTTGTGACCACTAATATAGGTTTCACTAAAAAATATTCTTTAAAAATAAATAATGTATAAATTTCTCTTTTTATTTATTGCATTGCCAATATTTCTTTTTGCGCAAGCACCTGATTTAAGCAAATCATGGAAAATCAAATTGGGCGATGACAAGGCTTGGTCAAAACCAGACTTTAATGATGCTGATTGGAAACCGATTGACCCAACCACTTTTTACGAAAACCAAGGTTATGAAGGGTACAATGGCTACTCTTGGTATCGAATTAAGTTCAAATTGTCGTCAAGTATCAAGGTAAATTCGATTTTGAAAGACAGTATTCGAGTGATTGTCGGTAGGGTAGATGATATAGATGCAACGTATCTGAATGGTGAAAAAATAGGTGGTATCGGTCGTTTTCCAGATGATCCGAAAGGTATTTTTGGTTGGTATGACAAAATCCGTCGATATACATTGCCAGTCAATCATCCTGCAATCCATTGGGATGCTGAAAATGTACTCGCTGTTCGCGTATATGACGGCGGTGGCGGTGGTGGACTTTGGGGCCTCACGCCAAGTATTGACATGATTGATGTCATTGATTTTACGACATTGAACATAGATGCTGGCGGTTTTGATTTTAGCAATAAAGGCAATATTCAGAAATTAGTAAAAGTCGAAAATGGGTATAATGGCGATTTGGAAGGTACGCTTTCGCTAAAAATACAACGTGAAGAAGAAAAACCAATCGTGCAACAAGTAGATGTAAAATCGGCGGCTTTGGGTAGTTTTTCGCATACATTTATGTTTCCGAACATCGAAAATGCAAAAGTGACTTATATATTTACGGAGAAGACGACTGGCAAAAAAATCGAAACCTCACAAATGACACCTTATATATGGACGCCAAAAGAAAGTCCGAAACCCAATATCACAAATGCAACGGTTTTTGGAACAAAACCCAACCGCCCATTTTTGTTGGCCATCAGAGCAACTGGCGAAAAACCGATGAAATATACGGTTCAAAAATTACCAATTGGCTTAAAATTAGATGAAAATACTGGATTGATAACTGGTACAAGTTCGCCAATATCAAGCACTTACGAACTCAATGTGAGTGTTGAAAACAAAGCTGGAAAAGCCACAAAAACGATAAAAATCGTCGTGAAAGACCAATTGTCACTCACGCCACCTATGGGTTGGAATTCGTGGAACTGTTGGGCAATGTCCGTCAGTCAAGACAAAGTAAAGCAATCGGCTGATGCTTTGAAAAGTAGTGGATTGATTAATCACGGCTATACATATATGGTGATAGATGACGGTTGGCAAGGCGATTTGGCTTCAAATGGTGCAACTGGAACGAATCAAAAATTTCCGAATATGAAGACCTTAGCTGATGATTTGCACCACGATGGCTTGAAGCTCGGTATTTACTCTGCGCCAGGAAAAGAATCTTGTGGAGGCAAATTGGCATCTTTTGGACACGAAACACAAGATGCAAAACAATGGGCAGATTGGGGCGTAGATTACGTAAAATACGATTGGTGTTCTTATAGTGCAGAACTCGCAACGCCTCAAAATAAATGGACGGAAGAAGAACAAATCCTACCTTTTCAAAAAATGAATGATGCTTTGCTCCAAAACAAAAGAGATATATTGCTCAGTGTTTGCAATTGGGGTATGAACGACGTTTGGAAGTGGGCGCATAAATCTGGCGGACAACTTTGGCGCACCACTGGCGACATCGAAGACAGTTGGGCGAGCCTTTCGACCATCGGATTTTCGCAACCTGCGTTGGCCGAATATTCAATGAAAGGCGGCTGGAATGACCCCGATATGATGATTGTCGGTTGGGTTGGTTGGGGCGACAAATTGCACCAAACGCACCTCACACCAAGCGAACAATATACGCATATCACGATGTGGTCAATGCTCAACGCACCCATGATGATTGGCTGCGATTTGTCTCGAATTGACGAGTTTACGTACAATTTACTAGCAAATGACGAAATAATTGCCCTCAATCAAGACGAGTTGGCAAAGGTCGCGACCGTTATTTTCAAAAATGAAAACATTCAAGTTTGGTCAAAAGTATTGGCTGATGGCAGCAAAGCGATTTCAATTTTTAACCTTAAAAATGAAAAACAAAGCATTGATTTGAAATGGTCAGATTTATCTTTGTCGAAACCAAAAACTGTACGAGATTTGTGGAAACAACAGAAAGTAAAAACCTGTAAAGCCTTGAAAACGGAACTGAATCCGCATGGTTGTTATGTGGTGAAGATAAAGGATTAATAAAATTAAGATTCTTTTTAAATTTTTGTGAGCAGTACAATTTGTAGTAATTTGTTTATATTACCCAAAGGTATTAAGTATAAAAGTATTAAGTATTCAAGTCGAGACAACTAACTAATTATGAGTGTATTAGGTATTGTAAAAACTGCAATACTTAATACTAAAATACTTAATACTGTATAGTATTAGAACAGAAAACAGCATTTGGCATTCACTCCACAAAATTTTAAAAGAACCATAAATTTCCGATAGAAAAATGAACATAAAAGAAGCATATAATCAATGGTCGGCGCAATATGATACGAACGAAAACAAAACGCGTGATTTGGAAGGCGTAGCGATGAGGACTGTGTTAAAAGATATTGAGGCAAATACTTGTTTAGAAATTGGATGCGGCACTGGCAAAAATACAAGTTGGCTAGCGCAGCGAGCAAAAACGCTCGTTGCAGTGGATTTTTCGGAACAAATGCTTGAAAAAGCTAAGTTGAAAAATGAACATCAAAACGTGCAATTTGTACAAGCCGATATTCAGCAACCGTGGCATTTTGTGACTCAAAATGTTAATCTCGTAACGTTTAGTTTGGTGCTTGAACACATCGAAAATCTGGAAGCTATATTTGAGAAATTAGCTTTGTACGTAGCCGATGGCGGCTACATATACATAGGCGAATTGCATCCATTTAAGCAATATAATGGCTCAAAAGCAAGGTTTGAAACCGAAAATGGTGTGCAAGTACTTACTTGTTTTACACATCATATTTCTGAATTTACAAATATTGCTTTGCGTTTTGGCTTCAAAATAGTAACGATTCAAGAATTTTTTGATGACAATGACACATCAACGATTCCGAGAATAATGTGTTTACTTTTACAAAAAAATTAGAAAAGATTAAATAATGGTTGTTTTTTAATTTTTTGTGGAGGTACAAAGTATAGTAATTTGTTTATATTATCCAAAGGTATTAAGTATAAAAGTATTAAGTATTCAAGTCGAGATACATAACGAGTATTAAGTATTTGAGTATCAAGTATTCAAGTCGAGATACATAATCATTGAATCAGTGTTTTAAATATTATAAAGATTAATATATTTTATATTTAATGCTTTTTTTCTTAGATATTGTAAAAACTGTTATACTTAATACCATAGTGTGATTGAGTAGATAACAGATATTTTGAATTTGCTCCACAAAAAAATTTAAAGAACTACAAAAATTAAACAAAAAAAATGACTGAAAAACCTTTAGTGAGCATCGTGATGGGCTCAGATAGTGATCTGGTAGTGATGAAACAAGCAGCCGAGATATTGCGCGAGTTTGGGATAAAATTTGAATTAAAAATCGTTTCGGCGCATCGAACGCCCGAAAAAATGATGGAATATGCTCGCGATGTACTCAATCGAGGTATAAAAGTAGTGATTGCTGGCGCTGGCGGCGCAGCACATTTGCCAGGCATGATTGCGGCCGTTACGCCGTTGGCAGTAATTGGTGTGCCCATAAAATCAAGTAATTCGGTAGATGGTTGGGACAGTATTTTGTCTATTCTGCAAATGCCAAGTGGCGTGCCAGTCGCAACGGTTGCGCTCAATGGCGCTACGAATGCTGGTATTTTGGCAGCTCAAATTTGTGCAGC
>JAYUJV010000495.1:0-18145 GCA_043764975.1 Saprospirales bacterium | reverse complement strand
TTTTAATCGTTTTTTAAAATTTTAGTTGAGATACATAGAGTAGTAAGTTTTTTGTATTAGTCAAAGGTATTAAGTATTGGAGTATTAAGTATTCAAGTCGAGATAATAAACTAATAATGAACCGTTTAGGTATTGTAAAAACTGCAATACTTATATACTTAATACAAAATAATAATTGACATAAAAACAGACATTATAAATTTACGCCACAAAAACTTCAAAAGTACTTTTACTAAATTTACTACAAAAATACGACAAGTTTTGATACGAAAACAAAAAAAAATTACGTTTTAGATGTTTTAACATAAGTTTGACGAAAACTACCTCAAAAGTTGTATTTTTGCACTCGAAATTTTAGAAAATGAAAAAATAAGAAAACACATGGAGCTACGAAAGCGCATTTTTTATGCAATCGTTATTTTAATTTTAATCCCTTTAGGTCTTGGCTCGCGTTTTTATTGGAAAACTGGTTTATTTCATATTTATGGTGGCGATGTGTTATACGCAACTTTTTTCTATTTCGTCTATCGGTTTTTATTTGTAAAACACACTTTGAAAGCCGCATTTTGGGCGTCATTAATATTCTGTTATTGCATCGAAATTTCCCAATTTTATCAAGCACCATGGATAACCGAAATCAGGGCAAACCGCTTAGGTGGCATCATACTCGGATTCGGTTTTTTGTGGAGTGATATAGTATGCTATACTTTGGGAATATTGTTAGGTTTACTATTTGATAAATGGTGTTTATCAAAGCGGTATTTTTCTGAGCGAGAGAAACAAGTTCAAATGAATAATGCTTAGTATCTTTTTATGTAAATAACATTATAGTATCAGGCATTTATTGTTTTGAATTTTGAAAAATACAAAATGCTGATTATCAATATATTATTTTAATTTCCTTAATTTCTTTAATTTTCTTAATTTCTTTTATAACCTTAATTTAAAAAAAATGGATTTCTTTTTTGAAATATTAAAACTTACTTTGCCTGCTTTTATTGTGTTTTTGACGGTGCATACTTTGCTGAAGCAATATTTGGGAAAACAATACGAAATGCAAGTATTGGACATCAAAAAATCGCAGCAAAAAGCGACTTTGCCACTCCGATTGACCGCTTACGAGCGTTTGAGTTTGTTTTGCGAACGTATATCGTTATCAAATTTGATTTTGAGATTGCGCACGCAAGAAAGTACAGTCGAAACCTTAAAATATGCAATGATGATGGCCGTTCAACAAGAGTTTGAACACAACATAACGCAACAAATATATGTGTCTGAAAATCTTTGGGAAATCATAAAGATTGCCAAAGAAGATACATTGGCTTGTATCGACGAAGCCGCAGCGAGTTTGAATCCCAAATCGGATAGTTCAGAATTGATTAGTAGCTTGATACAAGTAATGAGTGGCCGTATTCAGCCTTTGGACAGGGCTTTGGTGGCCATTAAAAACGAAGCATCATTGCTGTATTAAAATTATACGAGTTATGAAAAAAATTGTAGTGCTGACTGGCGCAGGCATTAGCGCCGAAAGTGGACTAAAAACATTTCGTGATTCAGACGGACTCTGGGAAGGCCACGATGTAACGGAAGTCGCTACTTTTGAAGGATTTGTCAAAAATCCAGCATTGGTCTTGGATTTTTATAACCAACGTCGCCGCCAATTAAAAACCGTTGCGCCAAATGCGGCGCATAAGGCATTGGCGCGTTTGGAATCTAAATTCAAGGTTGTAATCATTACCCAAAACGTAGATGATTTGCATGAGCGTGGCGGCAGTTCGCATATTATACATTTGCACGGCGAGCTACTCAAAGCACAAGGTGTGCGTTTTACTAATGATGTTTTTGAGATTCAAGACGATATTTTATTGGGCGATAAATCGCCAAAAGGCGACCAGTTGCGACCTGCTATCGTTTGGTTTGGCGAAGCAGTACCGAAGATTGAAGATGCCATAACCGAGATACAAGATGCTGATTATGTGATAGTTATAGGTTCTTCTATGCAAGTTTATCCTGCTGCAGGTCTGGTCAGTGAAGCACCTCGGACTGCCAAAATTTGGTTCATAGATCCAAATCCAAGTTTGAATTATGAATTAAAAAGTAAAAAGAATCTGACGGTATTGGCCGAAAAAGCAAGTATCGGTGTGCCACTTTTAGTAGATGAGTTGCTGGCTAATAATTAGGAAATTCGGACATGGATTCGTAAGTATGTTGTTCAAAATTGATAGCGTAGCAATGGGTTTCGAGGCCATTGCTGACGACCAAATACGGCGCTTTTATCGAAAAATTATAAGCAGAAACTTGGCTCAACGTTTCTTGACTAATCGGCACATTGGGTGCTTTACACTCAATGAGCATAAAAGGTAGATTGCCGTTTTTCTCGAACACAACCACATCAAAACGCTTGGCATTGCCGAGTACCATTATTTTTTTTTCGACCGCAATTTTATTTTTTGGATATTTGACTTCCAACGTCAAATATTGTATCAATAATTGGCGCACCGTTTCTTCGGGCGTGAGTATGTAATTCGCTTTTCTGATGTCGTCCCAAAAGGATTTCACGCCGTTTTCAACTTTCGTAACTATGTTGTTGCTATATTTAAGCAAATCTATTTCTATATTCATACTATTTTATTTGTATAATATATTGTTTATTCTTTTTTTTAAAAGGCTAAACAAGATATTTAGATTTTACAAAAATAAAAAATCTTGTTTGAATTAATAACAGATTCTGTTTTATTTTTTTTATTTAAATCAATACAAACCTTAAACAAAGTAGAAAATCATACCTTTTTTATTAAAATAAAGTACAATGTCTAGTTTTAAAATGATTAACTTTATAAAAGCAAATTTTGATTTTGTATCAAAAGTATGTTTATAATTTAGTTTTCATATTGCATTCGTGCAGATAATACTTGAAGCAAGTCTTCTAAAATAAAAATGGCAACACATATTGGCGTAATTTTGACGGATATGGATCGTAAGATACAATGGGTTAATCATGATTTTGAATTGATTTCTGGTTACTCGTTGATTGAAATGCTCGGAAAAAAACCAAGCGTTTTACAAGGGCCTGAATCTGACGGTGCTGTTGTGAATCGTTTACGCGATCACCTTGAAAGCAAGTTGCCTATAAAAGATGAAATCTTAAATTACAAAAAAGACGGTACACCATATAAGTGTCGATTTGTGATACATCCTATTTTTGATGAAGTTGGAATATTGACGAATTTTATTGCTTTCGAGGTCGATAGCGACAAAACGGACGATACGAATATTACGATCATGCAATTGCGTGAAAAATATGCAACGAGCAGTTTGAAAGATGGTGACCAAACCAATCTTTTTATCCGATTGACAGCTTTGATGCAACACGAAAAAATGTACATCAATCCCAATTTATCGCTCAAAGATTTAGCAATTCGTTTGCATACAAATACTAGATACCTTTCGCAAGTTATCAATACGCTTACTAACAATAATTTGCAATATTTTATAAATCAATTTAGGGTAGAAGAAGCCAAACGTAAGATTGTGTGTGGTGATTTTAGCCATTTGACATTATATGGGATTGGTCAGGTTTGTGGTTTCAAAAACAAAAGTACTTTTTATAAAGTTTTTAAAGACGTGACAGATATGACACCAAAGGATTACATAAAAAAAGTTTGTAATTAAGTTTTAAAATATATTTTATAAATATTTCATTTTCAGTGTTTTATAAAAATATTGAAAGACCCCTAAAATCGGGTATGTTATTTTTTGAATCATCCCTAATTCTAAACAGTTCAATCAATATATAGAGCAATGAGTAGAATATTAGAATTGGCAGAACTCAATTTTTTTCTATCAAATGGAAAGCAAGCAATTATGCAACAGATAGTAAATATAGCTTTAGAAAAAGAAATATTGAGGTTAAAAAACATGATTTTAAAATGCAACAATAAGCACGATAATTCAAGCGTTCGCCCTCGAGAAGGCCGAATAAAGTAAGCAAAAAAGCCGATTTGAAAATTTCAAATCGGCTTTTTTGTTTACAACTATTTTAATCATCTTTATTTTCGTCGTCATCTGATTTAGATTCTGATTTTGCGTGATTCGGCGCGCCGACTTTTAATTTCACGGCAGCTTCATCTAAAATCGGCAATTTCAAATCCAATTTTTCGAGTTCATCGACAATTATTTTTGCAACCATATAATCGCGATACCAACGTTGATCCACAGGTGCAACTGACCAAGGCACAGAGCAGCGATTCATCATATCTTCGTAAGCGTTCATGTATTCGCTCCAATGTTTTCGTTCTTCCCAATCGCCGTCGTTGTGTTTCCAGTTTTTAGTTGGATCTTCGATGCGTTCGAGCAGTTTTTCAAGTTGTTTTTCAGGCGAAATATGCAACATTACCTTTATAATCGTACAATTATTGTCATAAATCAATGTTTCCTCGAAGGCATTGATAGACGCAATGCGGCGAGTTACGCGGTCTTCATCGATCCAACCATGTACGCGTTGTATCAAAATATCTTCATAATGAGAGCGATTAAAAATCTTGATTTGACCTTTTTCGGGTGCAACTTTATGGATGCGCCAAAGAAAATCATGCGCCATTTCTTCATCACTCGGTTTTTTGAACGAAGTCACGCTGATGCCAGCTGCTGAGCACTTTGAAAACACTTTTTTCACGACACCATCTTTCCCACTAGCGTCCATACCTTGAAATACGATGAGTACACTATGTTTTTTTTCGGCATAAATCAAATGCTGATAGTGACTTATTTTATCAACCAATTCTTCGGTAAGTGCTTTTATTTTCTTTTTATCGATGTCTTTTGAAGCACGAGTATTGTTGTTTTTCAATTTTATTTTCATACAGTATATTTTTATACAAAAGTAACAATCTAAATCTATATTTATGTTTCAGAATCATGTTTTTTATTGAATAAGCAAAAAAAAATATAGTTCGGTTTTGAACTATATTTTTTGATATTAATTACTTCTTTGGCATTTGGGAGGTTTATAAGTACGCTCGAAACGAGTCCAAGGCATCGTAAAGTAGTAATTTTGACCATAAAATGCTATGATTCGCTCAAAAGTCATAGGATCTTTGTAATTTGGCAAAGATTGAATAATATTTTGATTTTCGTCCATAAATACTAAACTCGGAAACGTAAGATCGCCACTCGTAAGTTGAGCAACTAGTTCGTTGTAGCAAATTCCATTTTCGCAAATATATTCGTAGTTGTTGTTTTTAAACGTCAATTTATCTTTGGTACGCGCATCTAGCCTTACTGGAATAAAATATTGATTTACATAATTAATGATACAAGGTTGAGCAAAAGTAGTGATTTCAAGGTTTTTGCAAGGAATACAGCCTTCAGTATATATGTCAATAAAGATTTTTTTATTTTCTTTTTTTGCACGCTCTACCGCTTTATCCCACGAAACCCATTCAATATTTTGAGCCATGACGCTCAAAGTACTGAATAAAAGGAAGATGATAAAAAAGAATCTGTTCATATATTTATGTTATTGTGTTATGCAAATGTACATAAATAATAACAATAAAAACAAACGAAAGTGACATGAAAAGCGAACTTTATAAAAACCTTAACAGCCTTTGCGGAAAAATTTAACAGTATTGTCTAAAATTTCAAAATTTTCGACACTTTTTTCAATAATCGTAGGCGCAACGATGCCTTTGTGTAGCATTTTTTCGGTTTCAATCACGATTGCTTCGTCCCATAGTTTTTGTTCTAAAAAGTGATTGATGGTTTCAGAACCACCTTCAACCAAAAGACTATTGATGTTCAAACTATATAGATAATCGAGCAAATTCGGGATTAGATTGAGGTCAAAATCAATGTTTACATATTTTCTTAAATCGCTATCAATTGTATTTTTGTCTTCTGTAATGACAATAGTTTTTTGATCGTCTGACAGAATATGGTGCGAAGTAGGAATTTTGAGTGTACGATCTAAAACGATTCGTAAAGGATTTTTGCCATAATACAGGCGCGTATCAAGTTTAGGATTGTCGAGTATTGCCGTTTTTGTACCAATCAAAATAGCATCATGAAGGCCACGAAATTTATGGACCATTGTTTTTGAAATCGAATTACTCAACCAGATTTGTTCGTTTGGATTGCCAATAAATCCGTCTTTACTTTTCGCAAATTTCAATGTCACAAAAGGTTTTTTTTCAATATTTTTTTTTAAAAATTTTTTTACAATTACATGACCTTTTTTTTCTAAAACAGAAATTTTTACACTTACTTTATGCTGCAATAGTATTGCTATACCGTTGCCATTTACTTTTTCAAAAGGGTCTTTGCAACATATTACGACTTGTTGTATATTGTTTTTTAGGATAAGATCGACACATGGCGGAGTTTTTCCCCAATGCGAGCAAGGTTCTAAAGATACATAAAGTGTTGATTTAGATATGTTTATGAAATTATTTTTTTGAACACTATTGATACAATTAACCTCGCCATGTGCTCCGCCAAAAAGAGAAGTGAAGCCTTCGCCAATAATTTTGTTTTCAAAAACCAAGACAGCCCCGACACTTGGATTGGGTGAAGCATTCGCTTCGCCAATATTTGCCAAATCTAAACATCTAGTAATATAAATTTCATCTTTCATTTAACAATATTCTTACGTTTCAATTATATTTTGATAAAAAAAAGGCTTTGTTTTTAAAAAAATACTACATATCTTTACCTAAACTTTGAAATAGAAGTATATTTAATCCGCCAATTGAATTCAAATGATCTACAAAATTAAGTTAAAAAACTCACCTAAAACTGTTAAAGTTGATGACTACGTTTATGAATATTTTTCTACAAATGAGTATTTTAAAAATCTCAATTTTGTAAATAATATCCGCATACATTCATCTGGTTGTGCTGTTTACCAAAAAGCCTGGCGAAAACCAGATGGGACTTACAACACTGAAACCATTTATTTGCACAAATACATAGCTGAAAAATGGTTGAAAGACAGAGATCCAAATGCCAATTTAGTAGGCGCAATCAATGGAGATAAACTAGATTGTCGCCTCGAAAATTTGGCTTTTAGAACCAGATCTGTTGCAAGTCGCCAGCGAAAATCTTCTAGTAACACAGGTTATACAGGTGTTTACCAAGAAGGAGAACGTTTTAGAGCAATTATTGCCATCAATAAAAAAACGGTACATATAGGTATGTATGAATCAGCTGAAGAAGCTGCATTGGCATACAATAAAGTATCGAAAGAGTTGTATGGCGAAGAGGGCAAAATTAATAAAATTGCGCCCACAAAACCTAAAGAAAAGAAATAATTTGAGTATTATTTTTTCAAACTCGTCAATATTAGCGTTAGTTAATATTGACGAGTTTTCTTTTTTATTCAAAATATTTATGAATTTCAATATTTTTTGTACTTTACATCGATTTTATAATATAAAAAAGTAAAAATGAAAAATTTATTTAGAATAAGTTTGCTTTTCGCTGCATTTGTTGCGCTAATACAAGCACTATGTACATTCAACATTTTGCCAATACCAGATTTTGCGATGATGTGTATTCGTTGGTTAGCATTGGCGTTTGTCACAATTTCGGCTATTGTCGAAAAAAAATCATTGACGGTTTGGATTTTGTTGAGCCTTTTTGTAGGTGCAGAAATCGGATTAGATTTTCATGAATTGGCCAAAAGTTTAGAAGTTTTTTCAAAAATATTTCTAAAAATGATTAAGACTTTAGTTGCGCCTTTGTTATTCGCAACGTTAGTAAGCGGTATTGCAGGCAACAGTGATTCTAAACAATTGGGTCGTTTGGGTGTAAAGTCTTTTTCATATTTTATAGCTGTGACGAGTATCGCGTTGGTTTTCGGTTTGGTGGCCATCAATATCACAAAAGCTGGTTACGATTCGCATATCTCGAAAGAAAAAGCAGATAAATTAGCGCCCAAAACGAATATCAAGAAAAGTTGGAAAGATTTGGCTGCGCCAATGATCGTGGATAGAACCGAAAAGATAATAGGTGCTTATGAACTTGCACCTGATTCGTTGAAAAACAGCGTAATAAAAAGTGGTATCGATTCAATACAAGTTTCGATTACTCAAGCGAAAAAAACGGCTGATTTGCCTCCAAAACAAGAGTTTAAAGATTTTATTGTCAATATTTTTCCTGAAAATATAGCCAAAGCCATTGCTGAAAATCAAGTATTACAAATCGTAATATTTAGTATTTTCTTCGGTCTCGGCATCAATAGAGTAGAGGAGCAACACAAGCGCCGCATGGTCAATTTTTGTGAAAGTCTGGCGCAAGTCATGTTCAAATTCACGAATTTGGTCATGTATTTAGCACCGTTAGGCGTATTGGGCGCTATGGCTTCGGCGGTTGCCGCCATGGGCATCGATATATTTATACCGATGACAAAACTCATCGGCACGCTTTATTTTGCATTGTTGATGTTTATTGTCATCGTGTTTGGCTCGATTTGTTGGTTCATGAAAATCAACATTAAAAGTTTTTGGGCAGTTGCCAAAAATCCAGTTTCAATTGCTTTCAGTACAGCATCAAGCGAAGCGGCTCTTGGACCTGCCATGATTGCGCTCAAAAAATATGGTGTTCCCGAAAAAATCGTGTCGTTTGTATTGCCAACTGGTATGAGTTTCAACCTCGATGGCACGACTTTATACTTGAGTTGCGCTGCGATTTTTGTCGCGCAAGCGACAAACAGTCCTATTGCGACTGACATGGGTTTACAAATCAGTTTGTTACTCACGCTCTTGATTTCGAGCAAAGGTGTAGCGGGCGTAGCGCGCGCATCACTCGTGATATTGATGGGTACAATCGGTCAATTCGGGATTCCAGAATGGCCAATTTACTTGATATTGGCCGTTGATGTATTGATGGATATGGTTCGCACAGGCACAAATATGCTCGGTAATTGTTTGGCTACTGTCGTGATAGCGAAGTGGGAAGGCGAGTTTGAAGAAGCCAAAACAGAAGAAATATCTTAAATAAATGCTAAATAATTGCGATTGTCTTCCAATAATCGTATATTTGCACAATATTTGTAGAAATATTACATTCTATACTTAATATAATTTCTCTTGAACTGAACTTGATTTTTCTCGAAATCATGTTTAAATTAATCAAAATTTAAATTCATAAAAAAATGAAAAAATTATTTCTTTTGGTATTGGTTGTAACAGCGGTTTGTGTATCATCATGCAATCGTGGTGTTGGTTGTCCAACTAACTTTTCAGCTAGTAAAAACGAAGTACGTAAATAAATTCTGTGCGTTTTTGATTTTATAAATCAAAAATGATGGAACAAAATTTTAGTTTATTTTGTTAATAAGACTTTCGGCTTCGTTGGCGAAAGTCTTATTTTTTTGAATAACAGACAGAGACCTCCCTAAATCCTAAGCCCCATCCCAACCTTCCCCAAAGGGAAAGGAGTAAGAAAAGGAGGGACTTTCCAACGTGATGTCATTATTATATAAATCTAATCAACTAAACAACTAAATAATTGCTCAAAGCGCTGCTTTATGCTTTTTTTCAGTTTTCAAATAAACAAAACCTAAACATAAAAATTATGATAGATTGGAAAACAATCACGAGTATAGATGATGTAGAAAATATCAAACAGCGGTCTGAAACGGTCAATTGCATGATATTTAAGCACAGCACAACTTGCTCAATCTCAGTTATGGCTAAATCTAGATTGGAGCGTAAATGGGACATCGAAGCAACCGAAATTGAGCCATATTATTTGGATTTGAAAGTGTTTAAACCAGTTTCAAACTTCATCGGCGAAACCTTTGATGTGCATCACGAATCTCCACAAGTCTTGCTCATAAAGGACGGAAAATGTTTTTATGACGAATCTCATTTGGACATCAATGTAGAAGAAATTAAAGAAGTATTAAGTGCAAGTGTTTGATAATCAATACAATACAAAAAAAGCCTTCACGTGTGTGAAGGCTTTTTTTGTTACAGTTTTTACTTAATATTTTTAGCAGTCGCTCTCGCAGCGATTAAATTTAGTTGTCCTCGCAAAATGTCTTTCATTAAATAGTCAGCCCAGATGCTGGTGTACCAATTAAATGGTGTATTGATAAAAAAACGACTCGACAAAGTCAATCGACAACTGTTTTCTGATATTTTTTCGATAGTATAAATGTCTTGTAAAATATCAACGTGTTTGCCGCCAATTACGATATGTTCGTCCATTACGGTTGGTGGAATATTGTTTGGGTCGGTTTTGATGTCCAATACTAAACGTTTTTCTGTTTCAAAATCGCTAATTGTTTCATCAAAATAGAGTCCATTTTCATACATAGCTTTACGTTTTCCACCTACGCACAAGGTATCAAGTGTGGTACGTAAGTGCTTGGGAAAACCAATCATATTTGAAAATGAAGCAGTATTTTCTATGTTTGATATTTGATTGATATTAGTCAATTCAGCCCAAACTTCTTTTGTAGATGCTGATATTTCAACGGATTTCGAGATATTAAAGTCTTTCTGAATCGTACTTCTATTGCCTTCAACAAATCCGATAACGCATGGAATCAAGAGAAATATAGAAACATTGAGTGTGGTCGGTTTTTCCAAATCGTCATTTTCTGAATCGTCATTTATCAAATCGCCATTTTCTGAATACATTGGTTTTGTATTTCTAAAATGAAATGCAAAAATGCCACCAATGCCTGCAAAAATCGAAAAAATTGGATAAATCAAAATCCAACAAATAGTACCTTCTATGTTGAATATAATCGTAATAATGAGAATTGCCAAAACCGTTAACCAAGGTAGAAAAAAAGCATTAGTGCCTGTTTTGACTTTTTCTTTCGGTGTATAAAATACAGTCAAGAATCCTATAATCATTGGCACAATAAATAAAAAGGTAATACTCATGATTTGTGATCCATCACCAATAAATCCAAACATAATTCGGAGTGCAATTCCATAAATAGTCGCCAAACCAATGGCCAATAATGATTTCATATTTTTAAGTTTTAAATTGTAGAGATGACTTCAATAAACAATAAATCTTTTTTGCAGTTGTACCTGATTGGCAACGTGTCGCCTAATCCTTTGCTAATAAAATATTGACAAAATTTGAGTTTTAACTTTAAAATATTCCATTGGTAAAAGAACTTTCCAGGATATAATTTATTGTCTTTTTGCCACAATATAACTTGACAACCATGCAAATGACCCGCAAATGCCAAGTCGTAATTGTCTTGAAACAAGACTGGATTTAACGGTTTGTGCAAAACAAGTATTGAAAAATCAACGCCTCGTTTTTCATCGTAAACTTTATTTCCGTTGATATGTATTGTCGTATTTTTATATTTTATACTTGCAGCGTTTTGCTCAATCCAAGCAATATTATTTGCTTCTATGCTCGATTTTATTTCATTTATCCCAAAAAAATAATCGTGATTGCCAGCAATCGCAAAAACATGTTGTCGATGAGAAAGTGATGCAAACAGTACATTTAGAAACACCAATCCTTTTTTTGAATCCACATAATCGCCACCCAAAAGTACAATCGTTGGATTTAATTCAGTAATTGTTTTTTCAATTTGCTGGATATTGTTTTTACTAAACCGATTCAGATGCAAATCTGAAAGAAACAAAACGCTAAAATTGTCTTTGCAATTTGAAAAATATCTTTCTTTCCGAACTTCAAAATCATGATGATAACCTATTTCTAACTTCATTTTTATACCAAATTATAATTGAATAACAACCAATATGCCAATTTTTATACGGATTTTTGAAATTTAGTAAACCCCAAACCATATAAAGTCCTATCGGAATGACTGTTATCATTGCTGTGAAAATGCCAATTTTGTAAGTCTGTTTCACGCTTGACCAAATTGGATTTTGTACTTTATCAAGCAATAATGGGAATAAAAACAACAATTGAACCTCAAAGAAATAAAATACAAATATTGAAAATGGAATTAAGAAAATGCTGATTTTAGATAGTAGCAATAAAGCTATGAAAAATGCAATTAAACTTATTCCATATTTCAAAAAGCCATAAGCATGATAATTGGTTCTATCATCAAATTTAGCATTTTTATTGGTTTCATTTAACTTTTCAAACATCCATTTTGCGCCTAATGCAAAGATATTTATTGAAATAGGACTATTAATAGCATTTGAATTTTGTTCCAATTTTGCTTTGCTTTGCTGTATTAAATCTATGTATTTCATTTGCAAAATATAAAATGAAACCACAAAAGCCAAGCAATTCCGTTACCCAAAACCAACATTCTATGGTATGTGTTTTCTAATCTGCCACACCGTTTTATATGAAACACAAACTCGTCGTAACTGATGGCCACGACGGTATATATCAACACAATTAAAATTGGGATTAAATACATCGTTGGTTTTTGACTCATCATGGCGCACCACATCAAAAAAAACATCGGTACGCCGCCAAGTCCGAGTGCAGCAGCTTCGGCATCTCTTTCTTTTTTCGGTATCTTCATATTCAGCGGATTTCTATGGTATCTCCAATCCAACACGCCGCCAATAGTCGCTATGATGCCAAAAAGTCCAATGCCAACAATTTGCCATTGTAAATACGGAAAAGTATTTGAAATCTCAAGATGTGAATTTCCTTTATTCAACAAAAGTAAACCTGCAAAAAGTACCGCAGGAACGAATAATAATATCAAAGAAAGATATTGTCTGAAAGATTTATCTTCTGTCATCACTTTTATTTTTTATCTTGTGTCGCCTCACTAAAAGCTGCATTTATATAATATTACAAAATTAGAAAAATTATTGAAACTATACGAATGAATTGACAAAATATAGTGATATAAACATTGGGAAAATTGCAAAATGAATAGTCATTTTAACTTACAATTTTGATACAATTTTTTCAATAAAGTAACAAATCTGAAAAATTATAATCGCTTTTCTTACATTTTTCAAACATAAACCATATTTTACTTAAATTTTAAAATCTTACTTTACAAAACACTCATAATCAATTATTTATAAATAAATAAATATGAAAAAATTAAAAGTGCTACTTATTTGCTGCTTGTTTTTTGGCAGCGTGAATGCTCAAATGTATGATGGGTCAATGTTTTTTCGTCAATATCCAACTTTTGAAAAAATGACCTCCAAAGGTCAAGATTCCGTATTTCATTATTTCAGAATGTCAATGGATGGCAAATGTAAAATATTTGAAGATCCATATCTTCAAAAAACTTCTTTAGGAGTCTTGAAAAGTGAGTTCCATGCCTTTTTTAAAGAAAAACTATGTGCAGCAGATCTCGTTATTTTAGATGCTCATTGGGACAATAAGATTGAAATCAATAAAGCCGAAGTGATTGAATACGCGCCATTAGTTCGTAAAAAATTAATTATTTTGAATGATATTAAAGATACATTGATACAAGTTGAAGCAAAAAAATTAAGGAAAATGCACGAAGATATTGCTCGAAAAGTTACACCATTTCAATTAGCTGAACTCAAATCATTGTATGTGAAAGGATTTCAAAACTATCAAAAACGTAAACTTAAAACTTTAAATTCTTATAAAATACGCTCTTTTGACATCGATTCAAGTGAATATAATTATGAAAAAACACTTTTAGATATTAATGAAAAATATACAATTGAAAATTTTGCTGAAGATTTATATACGCCAAGTTTTCTAGATTTTTTGAATATTGAAGATTACTATTTCCAATTCGCATTATTTGAAAATAAAACCTATAAATGCTTATTAAACAATGGTATTTGGCCAACTAATTTATCTTTAACAGAAAATATCGTAACCAATGAGAATATTTCTAACAAGCTCAAAATCAGTAGTTTAATGTTTTTTATTGGCGAAAATTATCCAGAATTGAAACTCGAAAACAAAATGCCTAAACTACAATATTTACCAAAAGTTCCATTTATTGAGTCTGATTTAGATATTCAAAAAATGGTTTTGAAAGATAGTTTGACTACATTAGGCTTTATTGTTGATAGAGAAAAACAAAAATATCACCTCAATTTTAGCCGTTTTATTCAAAATGAAATTATCCAAGGCAATTTTAGTCTAATGCCATCTGTAGAAGAAAAACAAGATTTGGTAAACCAAATAAATGAAGCAAGTAGGGGAGAAGATTACAAATTGATACAAAACAACGATGAAGACCTTATTTATATTTTCAGATTTGTAGAAGACCATTTTGAAATACAAGCCTTCAAAATCAAGAACGGAGACGCAGTTGGCTTGTTGATGTTTATCAAAACCAATGACAAACCCGACATTGAAACAATCGTAAAACAATATATGAGTCTAATCAAACTCTAAGGATTTTTTTCTTGAAATAATAAAACCTTACTCATTTTTTTAAAAATTCCTTACTTTTGTGAAAAATCAAAACGTCTTGATTTGAAACCGAGCAAATACGTACTTTGTACTTCGTACGCAGTACTTTTTTAAAGTATTATGAAAGAAAATCTATTAATCGACACCGAATCTATCGAAAAAGTTGCAAAACCTTTGCAGGATACACCTTTGATGCGTCAATATTACAAATTGAAGGCACAATATCCTGATGCCATTATGTTGTTTCGAGTGGGCGATTTTTATGAAACCTTTGGTCAAGATGCCATTACGACCTCGCGCGTATTGGGCATCACGCTCACGAAGCGCAACAATGGCGCGGCGGCGGATAGCGAACTCGCAGGTTTCCCGTTTCATAGCGTCGATGTATATTTGCCGCGCCTCGTGCGAGCAGGTTTTCGCGTTGCGATATGCGAGCAATTAGAAAAACCAAATCCACTCAATAAAATTGTTCGGCGTGGCGTAACCGAAGTCATCACGCCAGGTGTCACGACGGATGATAAATTGCTCGATCACAAAAGCAACAATTTTTTGGCGGCCATTCATGGTGGCAAACACAATCAATTCGGTATCGCATTGCTCGATATTTCGACAGGCGAATTTTTGGTTAGCGAAGGCGATTGGTCGTATATCGATAAGTTGATGCAAGGATTTACGCCGTCCGAAGTCATATTTGCCAAAAGTACAAAGCGCGATTGGGAAGCCAAAATGGGCGACCGTTTTTATACTTATGCGCTCGACGAATGGATTTTTGCAGACGATTATACCAACGAAAAACTTTTGCAACACTTTGAGGTTCAGTCACTTAAAGGTTTTGGTATCGAAGAAATGGATTGTGCAAAAGTAGCAGCAGGCGCGGTGTTGCATTATTTGGCATCGACCGAAAATACGAATTTAAAACACATTTTGAGTATCAATAAAATCCAACCCGACAATTACGTTGGCTTGGATAAATTCACGATACGCAACCTCGAATTGGTACATTCCAATCACGAAACTGGCACGCCGCTGATTTCGATTATGGATAAGACCATTTCGCCAATGGGCGCGCGCTTACTCAAAAAATGGGTTTTAATGCCTTTAAAACATCAAAAATCCATAGAAGAAAGGCTCGATATTGTTCAATATTTTATTGACAATCAAGTTTTTAATGACGAAATAGCTGGCTATATTCGCCAAATCGGCGACCTCGAACGCTTGATTAGCAAAGTGCCAATGGGTAAAGTGAATCCTCGCGAAGTGGTGCAAATCAAACGTGCTTTACGTGCCATCGAACCCATAAAACAACTTTTTGCGTCAAGCGAAAATGTGTTTTTAAAAAAATTAGCCGAAGGCTTAAATCCATGTCAATTATTGACAACTGCCATCGACTTACAACTCGTAGATGAACCGCCAGTCAAGCTCGATAAAGGCGGAGTCATCGCTGATGGCTTTCATCCCGATATTGATGATTTGAGAAATGTAATCCATAATTCTAAGGATTTATTGCTTGGTATTCAGCAAAAAGAGGTCTTGAATACAGGTATTTCTACCTTAAAAATTGGTTTCAATAACGTATTCGGTTACTACCTCGAAGTGACCAATAAGTACAAAGATCAAGATTTAATCCCTTCGCATTGGGTGCGAAAACAGACGCTTAGTAATGGCGAACGCTACATTACGGACGAACTTAAACAGTTGGAAACCAAGATATTAGGTGCAGAAGAAAAGGTTTTGGCACTTGAAGATCAATTGTTTCAAGAGTTGGTTTTGAGCCTCAATGAATACATACAACCGATACAACACAACTCGCACTTGATAGCGCGCATCGACTGTTTGATGTCGTTTGCAAACGTAGCCATCAAAAACAATTATTGCAGACCAGTTGTGAATGATTCGTTAGCGTTAGAAATAAAAAATGGTCGACATCCAGTCATCGAAAAGATGTTGCCAATCGGTGAACAATTCGTACCAAACGACGTAACGCTCAACCACGATGAGCAGCAAATTATCATGATTACAGGCCCAAATATGGCTGGTAAATCAGCCTTATTAAGACAAACAGCCTTGATTTGTTTGATGGCTCAAATGGGTAGTTTTGTACCAGCAAGCGAGGCAACTATCGGACTGCTGGATAAAGTTTTTACGCGCGTGGGCGCAAGCGACAACCTTTCGGGCGGCGAATCGACATTTATGGTCGAAATGAACGAAACCGCTAGTATTATGAACAACATCAGCGACCGAAGTTTGATTCTTTTGGACGAAATTGGTCGCGGCACAAGCACTTATGATGGCATTTCTATCGCTTGGTCAGTCGCCGAATATTTGCATGACAATGGTTTGGGTCAACCAAAAACACTTTTTGCTACGCACTATCATGAGCTAAACGAGTTAGCGGATAAGTTTCCACGCATCAAAAATTATACAGTTGCGATAAAAGAAGTGGGTCAAAAAATTATTTTTTTAAGAAAACTTGTACCTGGCGGTTCGCAACATAGTTTCGGAATCCATGTGGCGCGCATGGCTGGAATGCCAAAAAGTATAGTTGATAGAGCAAATGGAATTTTGACTCAATTGGAGCAAAAACACATCGAAGTTGGCGAGCATAAAACCGACACGATTGCTCAAAAGTTAAAGCAAATTGAACAACCGATGCAATTAAAAATATTTGAAACGACAGATAGCCGACTTGAAAAAGTAAAAGAAAAACTCATTTTGGCAGACATCAATAGCATGACACCCATCGAAGCCATGATGCTTCTAAATGAATTGAAAAAAGTAGTTGGATAAAAATAAAAAAGCATAAATTATTGATTGTCAATAATTTATGCTTTTTTATTTTATTTTTATTTCATCAATTCTAATCTTAAATTAAAAACAAACTCTTCTGATATATCAAGAATTGATGCTATTCTTAAATCGTTAAAATCTGTTTCAAGAATTAAAGAAGTAGCAAATTGTTTTTGTTTGATAATTGCCATTTCTTAACGAACTTCGGCTAAACCAATTTGACGCCCTTTTTCAATAATTTGATCATAAGTACTCATTTTATATTTTTTAATGATCTTAAAAATGGTTGACAATTTTTTCCATTTTATTGACGCTAAATTGCGAAATCTATGATTTCAATTCTATACGTAAGTTTTTCACATATTCCTCAGATACATTTACAAGAGAAGCAATTTTGGTATCGTCAAAATCAGTAGATAAAATCAAAGAAGTTGCAAAATCTCTTTTTTGTAAAGAAGCCTCTTCTTGACGACCAATAACTTTCCCCTTTTCAATCATTAAATCATAAGTACTCATGGCGAATTCTTTTAAAGGTGTTTGAATAATGCGAACAATTTTTTCCATTTGATTGTCGCTAAATTGTGAAAACTAAGATTTCAATTCTATTCGTAAATTTCTTACGTATTCATCAGATATATTTACAAGAGATGCAATCTTTGAGTCATCAAAATCAGTTGATAAAATTAGTGTTGTAGCAAAGTTTCTTTTTTGAATAGACGCCTCCTCTTGACGACCAATTGCTTGACCTTCTTGAAGACCTTTATAACGACCAATTTCAATTCCTTTCTCAATTCCTTTCTCAATTCCTTTCTCAATTCCTTTCTCAAGCCCTCTTTCGAGGATTAAATCATAAGTACTCATGGCGAATTCTTTTAAAGGTGTTTGAATAGTGCGAACAATTTTTTCCATTTCGTTGTCGCTGATTTCAATATTTTTATACAAATATACGAAAATTAAATTTAAAAAACGTTCACCGCCTTCTAAATATTTTTCGGCAGCAATAAAAATTGTA
>JAYUJV010000494.1:0-5665 GCA_043764975.1 Saprospirales bacterium | reverse complement strand
AAAAAACATAGATATTGCACTCGTTGGCTTAGATATTAATACCACAAATACGGTAAGAAAATATTTATATAAATTTAACAATATTTTTAATATTTCTGTCGTTGATCTTGGCGATGTGCTCAAAAAAAAGCCTTCTTTCTATATTCCTGTCATTACAGAGGTGATTCAGAGTGGTATTATACCGATTATTATTGGCGATGATACGCCGTTTTTGCAAGCGCAATTTCAAGCCTACAAGCCGCTCAAGCAGGTGATTAATATAGTAAGTATTGAGCGTGATTTGTCGCTTGATTGGAAAGAAATATTAGAAACTAAAAAGAGCCATTTGCTGCACGCGAGTATATTGGGACATCAATCTCATGTAGCCAATAAAGAAATACTAACTACTCTCGAAGCCAAAGATGCTGACTTGGTTCGTCTTGGTCGAATCCGACAAGGTATAGATGAAGTAGAGCCAATCATTCGCTATGCAGATATGATTTCGTTGGATCTGAATGTCATCAAACAGTCGGAAGCACCTGCTCAAGCGAATCCTTCGCCAAGTGGCTTGCACATCGAAGAGGCTTGCATGCTCCTGCGATATGCTGGGCTGAGCGACAAAACAAGTTCGCTTGGGATTCAAGGCTTCCGATTAGATAAAGATATTGATGGGCAAACGGCACAAGCAATTGCGCAATTGATCTGGTATTTTATGGAAGGTGTAGCCAATCGAAAACGCGATTTCCCTGTTTCGCTGGACAATATGACTGAATATATAGTGGATTATAAACACTACGGCTATCAACTTACTTTTTGGCGCAGCAATAAATCGGGGCGTTGGTGGATGCAAATCCCTGCAAAGTCTGAAAAAGAAAAAACTAGCAGACATCGATTAATACCTTGCTCTTATCAAGATTATCAATTGGCGAGTGACGGCAAAGTGCCTGACCGATTAATCAAAGCATTTAACCGTTTTGGATAACCGCTATGATTTTTTCAATCGGTATTTTAAAATATCGGCCAAGTGTGACGCAAGCCAATATCAAGGCTTTGTTTTCTATCATTGTTTTTACGTCGAATCTTTCGCCTTTATCATTTAAAAAAGAAACCGTATTGGCTTCAAACAGAACTTCGATTGGTAGGTTTTCGGTACTCAATTCGTGGCTTTCTGCAAAAAATATTTTTTTGAAATACATAGCGCTCTCCGAAATTAGGGCTTGATGTGCATTGTTGATGAACATCAAGCCTCTTATTTTCTCTAACGATTTATACATATATATAATACGCTCCTCACTCAATAACGAAATGCCATGCGTGGGTTGCAATATTTGACAAGTATCGTTTATAGCAGCTATATTTTGTAAACCAATAACAGCTACTTCTACGTGTGTCGGAATAGCTTGTACTTGCATCGCTACGTCCATGTCAGAACCATCGGTACTCACATAATATGAGGGATAATGACTCGCGAACAAACGCCCAATAAGGCTGCTCGCGCTGTCATCTTTATCTTCCAAAACGAGTATAATCGGAAAATCCATTTTATTGCGTTGTGATACAGCAGTATCCAATAATTCATCTATGTACGAAGCCATTTTATTGATATTATGCTGCATTGAAATAATCCTATTTGTAAAATACTGACTATCAATTATTTATAAATAAAGCTATTTCCATTAAATTAAAAATATTATTCTTTTCTTAATTACTGATTTTGCTATGCACCAATGCACAAATGGTTTGCTCTAAACGGTCAGCTTCTTTGCACATCGCTTCGCCTTTGGCAAGTACATCATTCACAAAAACCTTATCTTTAAGTCCTGCGGCATTTACTTTTACATTCATGAACGCACCATGCACAGCTGCACGCGCACACAATGCACCCACGCCAGCATCTGTCACAGAATTAGGGTTTCCAATTTCGACCATGGCTTGTATAATGCCAAACGTAGCCATAGCTTGCTGCATGACTGCAAACGGAATTTCGATGGCTAATTTTGTAGCAGCTTGTATGGCAGCACTACGATTTTTCTTTTCCTCATCGCTGCCTTTTGGCAACCCAAAAGCGTCCATAATACCATTAAATGCTTTTGTATCTTCTTCTACATAGCGCAATAAATCCTCTTTGTGAGCTTGCCCTTGCGATGCCCAATCCGAAAATTCCTCCCAACGGTCGTCCCAACCGCGCTTGTGACTACTCAAATTTGCCACCATTGTTGCCAACGATACGCCCAATGCACCGACATAGGCCGCAATAGAACCGCCACCAGGCGCAGGACTTTCAGAAGCCGTTTCGGCTGCAAAAGCCTTTAAGTTCATGTCCAAAAGTGGTGTTTTTTGAGCAGACGCTAATTGGTATTCTATAATCCTACGCTGTGGGTCGAAAGGTGTCAATTCGTCTAAACCAAGCGTTTTGACGGCAATTCGAATCAATTCGGCATCGCCAACGCCAACGGAACGGCGTTGTTTGGCCAAAAAATATCGGCCTGCATCCGTCAATACTTTTTTGGGTACTAAGCCAACTAATTCTGAACCTGTCACGCGCAAGCCATGTGTCATGGCACTTTTACAACATTCCTCAAAGGCAATGTGTAGCGGTGTCACGTTTATATTCGTCAAGTTCATTGACACTTGTGCCAGTCCGTATTCTTCGATGTACCAACCGATTCCTTTTACGGATTTACAAGCGCCTTCTATGCGTTTAGGTTCGCCATTTTCGTCAGTCAATATTTCGCCTGTCACAGAATCGCCGCTACGCAATACTCGCCCTTGCTCGCGCACATCGAAAGCGACTGAGTTGGCGCGACGTACCGAAGTGGTATTGAGATTGACATTATAAGCGACTAAAAAATCTCGTGCGCCAATCACGGTTGCACCCGATTGTGGATTATACTCGGCTTTGCCATAATCTGGCGCCCATTTTGGATCTTTTATTTTTTGTACAAATCCTTCGTACTCGCCAGCACGAATGGTAGCAAGATTTTGTCGCTCAGACGTAGTGGCAGCCGATTCGTACATATAACATGGTATATTGAGCGTTTCACCAACGCGCTTCGCCAATTGATGTGCGTACTCAGCCGTTTCTTCCATCGTGATGCCACTTATCGGAATCAGCGGACAGACATCGGTTGCGCCCATGCGCGGGTGTTCGCCTTTGTGCTGACGCATATTGATTAATTCCCCTGCTTTTTGGATACCTCTATAAGCTGCTTCGATGGCTGCGCTCGGCTCGCCAACGAAGGTCACAACTGTACGATTGGTCGCTTTCCCTGGATCTACGTCCAACAATTTTACGCCTTCTACGGATTCGATAGCGTCCGTAATTTGCTTGATGATGCTCATATCTCGACCTTCCGAAAAATTAGGTACACATTCTATCAATTTCATACCAAAATATAATTTATTATTTTATAAATAATTGATTTTCAATATATTATAATTAAAAAAAGGTTCAATTACTATGATAAGGAATTTAATATATTGTTAAATATGTCACTCCTACGGAGTTCAAAAACACATTGTGGATTGTACGTTTTTACCGACATGCCATGCCTAACGGCATTAAAAAAAACAAATAATGCCGTTAGGCATGACATGTTGGTAACTTATCATTAACAACCAATACCAATGAAGCTCCATAGGAGCGACATATTGATTTTATAAGTATATCTTTTCCTTATTATAGGGGTTGAACCCCAAAAATGAAAATTTTTATTATAAAAATATTGAACTAAAAACATAAAAACACGAACGCTTATATCGTAAATTGGATATAGGTAATGGTTTTCCCTTTCGCTTGGTTCAGCACTTCGTAGTACGTTTTCACAGCCAACTCTGGCGTATGTAATGGACTTGCGTAAATGTCGTTGTTGTGATACAATATCTTACAGCGTTCATCTGCACGAAGTGTTTCTAAACTAAATTCATATAACTCTTGTGAGTCAGTTTTGAGATGTACGATGCCGTTTGGCTTCAATATTTTGCGATATAAATCCAAAAACATAGGCGAAGTCAATCGACGATTGGGTTTGCCTTCGCCAATACCAGTTCGACTCACAAACGGGTCTGGAAAAGTAATCCAAATTTCATCAATTTCATCTTTATCATAAAAATGATTGATTATTTCTATTTTTGAACGTAAAAAAGCCGCATTGTGCAAACCTTCTTCGATGGCTTGGGTCGCACCTTTCCAGATACGCGCGCCTTTGATGTCGATGCCAATAAAGTTTCGATTCGGAAACATGGCAGCTAACGCCACGCTATATTCGCCTCGTCCACAAGCCAACTCTAAGGTCAGCGGATTTTCGTTTTTGAAATGTTTGGCCAACCAATGACCTTTCATGTCTTGCTGCTCGCCCATCATGCCTTGCTGAATAAAAGGCTTGTCGTACTCGAAGTTTTCATATACATTTAGGTAGCTCAATAGCTCCGCAAATTTCATTAATTTATTTCTTCTGCTCATATTTTTTAAATACCAAATCTAAGGTTTCGTGATAAAGTGCAAAAGTATTCAGATTTTTATGTTTTCCATTCGGAAATGCAATAAAAAGGTCTTCTTTTTTTAAAAAAGGTTTTAATCGCTCGGCGCGGCCATAAGCGATAATCTCGTCCTTAGTGCCGTGCATGACACAAATCGGGCAATCAATATCCGACAAATAACGGGTGGTCGAAAAATTATCTTTTAGCCGAATCGGTAGATACAAAAATGGTGCCTTCGCCGCAAAAACGCCTTCTATGGAATCGTAAGGCGTTTCGAGTATCAATAATGTAGCCTTATATTTAGCGGCCAACATAGTTGCAATGCCAGTGCCTAATGAGCGGCCATAAAATACAATGTCTTGACTATCATAGTGTTGCAACAAATATTGATAGCATTGCGAGGCATCGGTATAAATATTTTGCATGGTCGGTTTGCCTTTTGTTTTACCAAAACCCCGATAATCCCATACAAAAAAATCGTAGCCACGCGCCATAAATTCGGCGTGATGCTCGCCCCATCGTTGCAAATTATCGGCATTGCCATGACAATAAAAAATTACTTTGGGTTTTATTGATGGCTTGATTTCTGTACGAAAATGTAAGGCAGAAATTTGACTCTCTCCATCGCTTGTCGGTAAAGATAGTTCTTGATAGGGTTGCTCAAAATCGAAGCAATGTGTAGTAGATAACCGAACTGGATGATACAGAATTTTACGTTGAAATAACCAGACAGTTAAAACCGTAATAGCATACAACACAAATAAGACTCCGATAAAGGCAAATATAATTTCCATTGATTCAAATCATTGATAATAAGATATTTACAAATAAAAATAAAAATATTATTTGTAACAACTTAGCCATTCGTAGAAAAGAGTAAATTTTAATATAATTTACTCAAAATTCAAGTCAATTTACAATGAACAATAAGCAAAATTTGGCGAAAGCAGTTGTTTTTGCTTGTTGTCTATTGCCTATTGCAACGAGGAATACTATAAACTACAATTTTATTGTCTATTCGACTAATGCCTAAGTCTTTAATATTATTTTTACATTACTTACGCCCAAAATCAGCTGGAATTTCGCCCCAATCTTTTGTTTCCCATTTCATGATTGGGTTGCGATAAGTATTGGATTTTAGCCAAATTTCGGCACGGTCTATGAGTTCAAATACTTTTTTATTTCGGTTTGTTTCTTCTAATTTTGT
>JAYUJV010000493.1:0-2140 GCA_043764975.1 Saprospirales bacterium | reverse complement strand
AGGTCGATGAAAAACGGATTCAAAGACATTCTCAAATACCTGAACTAAACTATAGAATAGTAGCATAAAATACGCTTCTATTTATTTCTCGTTCCTAAGCACTTAGATATTCTTCGAGTAAACAGTAAATTTAGAATCTTTAATATTTTCAGTTTCAATAAGCAAAAGGCAATTGACAATAGGCAACGATTTTCGGCAAATTTGCCTATTGCTTATTGCAAATTGTACTGAACATCAAACAAATTTTTTAAAAGGCAATGCTTTTCGATGACTACAAAGTTGTTTCAATATAAATCTATAATCAAGAAATATTTTAACTCAAAATAAGAAAATGCAAAAAAAACACTTCTTACTTATATGTTATATTATAGCCAGTTTTGGTCTTCGGGCGCAACAAGAACTTGGCTTAAATTTTATGCGCGACACGTGGCAATCTAACGGCGTCAATCCTGCTTTTGCGCCGAAGGCGAATGGACATTTTTCGCTTCCGAGTTACTACTTGGGGTCATTCAATACCTTTGGTTTGCCGCGTGTGCTGAGAGGCGTAGTGCAACCAAGCGTGTGGGTAAATCAACTCAAAGAAACGAGTACTTTGGCGTTGGATGCCAAAATGGACGTAGCAAGTTTTGGATTCCGATACCAAAAATTTTATTTTAGCCTCAATTATGGCTTACATTACGACGTGTTGTTGCGCGCGCCAAAAGGTTTATTCAATTTTGCGGCCTTGGGCAATGCGGCTTTTGTTGGTCAAACGCTACAACTTGGCCCTCGCTTCGATTTTTCATTCTCTTCTCAGTTAGGCTTAGGCGCGGCTTATCAGTTGAATGATAAATTGAGCTTAGGCGCACGCCTGAAATTTTGCCGTGGTTTTGCTAGTATTACTACACCAAAATCACAAATTGAACTCACGACCAATCCTGACATATATCAGCTGACGATAGCAACAGACTACCAAATAAATAGCGCAAGTGTTGATTTAAGAAACTTGGCTTCGGTCTTCAACACAAATGGCTTCAATCAAAATTCTATTACGAATGTAGCTGATTTTTTCAAATCAGCACCAGGTCGCGGCTTCGGTATCGACTTAGGCGCAGAATACAAACTTAACGATCAGATAAATATTTCGGCGAGTATTGTCAATTTGGGTGTTATGAATTGGCGTAAAAGGATTTCGAGCATTTCGAGTAAAGATACCTATACTTTAGATGGATTTGATGTCAAAAAAATATTCAAGGGCGATTCGATTAATTTCAATAATCTTGGAAACTCGACTATTGACGACTACATTAAAGACAATCCAATCACGAGCTACACTACGTCTTTGCCAAGTACTTTTAATGCAAGTGCGCAATATAAACTCAATAAATATTGGCGATTTGGCGCGCTCGTGAGCGTACTCAACCACCATGGTAGCGTACAACCTGCTGCCGCCATCGGTGCTAATTTGGATATTAACGATGTGCTTTCTTTGGGTACAACGTACTCTATACGCAAGCGAAATCCAGTGAATATTGGCCTTAATGCAGCATTGAGAGTGGGTTTTGTACAAGGCTTCGTTACCTTCGATAATGTGCTTGGTCTATCCAACCCAAGTTTCTTTGGTAACTTCAACGGACGTGTTGGTGTCAATCTATTATTTGGCCGAAAGGCCGCAAAAAAAGTACAAAAGCCAATAATCAAGGCTTAAAAAAACGTATAAATGTTGTTATGAAATATTATTATTTATATTTCATAAAAAAAAATATAATGAAAGTATATAATCATAAATAAAAAAAACTATATCTTGTGTCATAATTAGTAAAAATAAACTATTTTATTTCACATTAAAACATACGTTATTATGAGCAAATTCGTAGAGGCAATGGACACATACAAGTCCGCTTTAACAACTTTAGGTGTAGATTTCGATGCAGCATTACTTGAAAAAGTAACAAAAGGTTTAGGCCCATCAATCTACAACGCAGATTCTTCATTGGTTTCTTGTAGCGACCAAACTGAAAAAGACCGCGTTAAAAACAACTTTTTAATCAAGAAATTAGGCTTGACAGATAGCGCTGATCTTGATGCTGCAGTAAGTACTGTTTGTGATACTTTAGGTAGCTCAAACCGCAGCAAGCACCGTGCAATTTTTTACTACTTG
>JAYUJV010000492.1:0-2140 GCA_043764975.1 Saprospirales bacterium | reverse complement strand
GCACAATCTTATAAGCTATGTTTGCGCCTAACTTCGTCATCCAAGCCATAATCTCTTGTGCGCTCACATCTTTGCTACAAAATATAATTTCGTTGATTTTATAGACTTGTACCACGCCTTCGAGGTGTTCTATGTCTTGTAAATATGCTGTTGTCATGGCTACCGATCGCGGTGCAACCGTACCAATCAAGTTCTTTTGTACTTGCGCCAAATATATCAAGCGTTGCACACGCTCGCTTTCTTGCGCGTCGCCTACGATGATTAGGTTTTTAACCAAGTTTTGACTCATATCCAAATTTCGATAACGAATGACATGTATCAAAAAACGTAAGCCGAGCATGACCGTTGCTGCCCAAGCTGCACCGAACAAAATCAACATTCGAGAGGTACGATACTCTGTATTCAGAAAGCCATATACGGCAGCAATCAGTAGCGTACCAGTCGCCAAACCCCTCAAAATTGCTTTTATAGACGTATTAGAATCGTAACCACCGTTCAGATAAGTACTTGTTAGCCAAATACTTATGTATAAAGGAATATTAAAATACAAAAAAGAATCGCTATAATAATTAGAGTTGTTAAAAACCTTGATAGCCCAATAATCCTTTAAAAAATAAAGCCCAATCGCAATCAAAATGGCATCTGTAACAGGCCAAACGAAGCTGCGGACGAAATTCAAAACAAGCGTCATAGACGCTTTTAGGTATATCGCCATCTGCAACATCAGCACCAAAAGCCAAGCTTGTTTGCCAGTAAAATGTTTTTTTGAAAAGATAATCATCGCTTCATAAAAAGCGCGAACGTAGTTGAGCGAGCCTTTTTTGGTGCTTTCGCCTTTGTAGTGTATGATGGTAGTTTCGGGCAAATAATAATTTTTGAAACCGCCTTGCGTGATGCGATACGAGAGGTCAATGTCTTCGCCGTACATAAAAAAAGTTTCGTCCAGCAAACCTACTTTTTCGAGTGCTGTGCGGCGCATAAACATAAATGCACCAGCCAAAACCTCGACTTCGTTGGTGTCGTGTTCGCCCAAATGACCGAGATAATAGCGATTGAAAAGCGCCGATTTCGGAAAAATGCGACCCAAACCAAATGTCTTACAAAATGCCACAAAAGCACTCGGAAAACCACGCTTGCTCTCAGGCAAAAACGTGCCAGAGCCGTCAATCATGCGCACGCCAAGTGCGCCAGCTTCGGAGTGTGCGTCCATGAATGCAATACATTTCTGAAACGTATCTTCTTCTACGACTGTATCGGGATTGAGGAGTAAGACGTACTCACTTTCGCTTGCGCGAATGGCCTGATTGTTCGCTATCGAAAACCCTGGATTGTCGGCGTTGGCGATGAGTTTTACGTCCGTAAACTTTTCGCGAACCATCGCAACTGAGCCGTCAGAAGAATTGTTGTCAACCACAAACACTTCATTATCAATGCCTTGCACAGCTCGGCGTACCGAAAGCAAGGCTTGTTCCAAAAAATATTGGACATTGTAATTGACAATAATGACTGAAAGTTTTGACACCGAAAAGCGTTTGTGTAAAAGAATAAAACGTTGCCCAAAAGCCTATTGATAACGAAATTTTGGATTTTAAATTGCATATTGCAACTTACAAAAATAGGCAATAAATAGGAGTGTCCTCTCATTTATTGCCTATTGTATCGAGTGCCCTAGACAAGATTCGAACTTGCACACCCTTGCGAGCACTACCACCTCAAAGTAGCATGTCTACCAATTTCACCACCAGGGCCTTTATTCGCAATTATTTCTAATTCCGCTGCAAATATAGGTCTAAAAAATTATTTATTAAAATTATTTGAATAAAATAAAAAATATTTAATTGTGCTTGATTTTGAAATCGGAAAAAGTATTGTTTTATTGGCTAACGAATAAAATAAATTTTGCGACAATTTTCTAAAACAAATAGCTCGTTTTGATTGTATTTAATGGTGAGGTGTGAGTTATAAAATGCTGACAATTAGATTTTTATAAGTGAAAAAACTTAATGCGCCACAACGCTGACAGCGTCCCAAACGCTGTCAGCGTTTGGGGAACAAGACAGAATCTAATAAACTTTACTGTAATTAATATTCCTTATTTTGTAAAAACTAAAATTATATTTTTATTTTACAAAATAAACCC
>JAYUJV010000491.1:0-5685 GCA_043764975.1 Saprospirales bacterium | reverse complement strand
ATTGGTGTGTATATATTTCGCGTTCAGCGTCGTTAATAATATTTTCATGATTTATTTTTTATCGCTTTGCGAATCTATGTCAGTAATAATAAGTCAATTATTGTCGGTTAGTCAGTTAGTCGGTTAGTCCTTGAAAAGTAACATTTTACAAAAAAAATTGTCGTCTTACTAATTAGACAAAACGAACTAAATAATTTTTTTATTTATAAATAATTGATTACCAACATATTATCTTCATTATTTTAATTACCTTAATTTCTTTAATTCAAAAATCAAGGTTTCCGTTTACACTCAAAATCATAAATCAAGCGACCAAGATTTGCCAAAAATGGTGTGCCGACTGTTTCGTATTCGTATATGCCGTCATTAAAAACGCCGTCTTCGTTGGAGAGAATCACGGCCGAAAGCATAAATTCTACACCTTTTTCGGCATCAACGATGTACGCATTGTCAATCATATAACCGTAAGCATCGCCAACTTTGTTGTATATACGGATATTGGTCGGCTGTTGCGCCTTCGTGTCGCCGTATATAAAAAACTTGCAAAAGCCATCGTACATATCGCTACCATAAGTCGGATAGCGACTTTCGCGCGGAAAAATAGACATATATTTACGTACAAAAGCGTAATCAT
This sequence comes from Saprospirales bacterium, assembly GCA_043764975.1. Taxonomy (GTDB): domain Bacteria; phylum Bacteroidota; class Bacteroidia; order Chitinophagales; family Saprospiraceae; genus JAYUJV01. Next base: position 5,051 of record JAYUJV010000491.1, on the reverse strand, counting down.
CCGCTGTAAGATCGAAGCGATGTTGCGGCGCTACGCTTTCGGGAAACAAAACAGCACGCAACATAAGTTGCTGATTGTCAAGCGTAAAATAATTTTTTGTACTAAAATCAAAAGGCTGATTCACGAGTTTTTCGTTCGCATCCCAATAACCAATTCCTTTTTGCAAATGCTGTTGCGGATTCACATAATTCCTTGTCGAAAAAGATTCAGCTTGCGCATAAATCGGATTTTGAGGCTTGCTTTTATCAAAAAATTGCATCGGACTCGTATAGCGATTGTCGATGCCAGGTATGCTGAATCGGTGCATAATGCGGCTATGCGAATAGCCTTTTTGCTCCAAGGTATTGTTGATATAATCGCGACCCAAAAAATCGAACAAATGATTGTAAGCAAAATTATCACTCACCAAAAACACCTGCTTGATGTCTTGCTCCAAGCTCGGCAAACGCGTTTCGGCGGACGTATCGACTGCCCAAGGGATTTGTTGCGCACGTGCGGAATCCAAACGATACGAAGTACTTCGGCTAAGGTTCGGATATGTTTTTTTGAGTTTATTAATTTTTTCTAACGCCAAAAACGACAACGCCATCTTGACGGTACTCGCAGGATAAAAATACTCACTCGTATCGGCTCTATAGACGAATGTCTTGAAATGCGCTGCATTTTTTGCATCTCTATCTATCTGCGTATAAATTATTTGCAGCTCATATTTACTCGGATTAGCCAATATTTTCGCAAATTTTTCGGGTTGCTGTTGCATCAATTTTCCTAAAAATTGTGTATCGCCAACACTGTCTTTCGCAATCGCTTTTTTGCTACTCGAACAAGCAACTACAAGCAGCGATATATATATTATAATTAAAAATTTATATAAATATTTCATTTTCAATATTTTAAAACATATTATTTTTTATAATCAAATTAACCATTTTGCCTCAAAATCAAACCCCAACTACTACTTCCCACAAATCTTCTTTATTGAGATAAACTTGTGCCAAACGGCGCAACTCTTTCGAGGTTATGTTTTTTACGGTTTCCACAAAATCATCGAACAACGAAAGCGGTAAATCCTCGCTGATGTATGGCTTCACGATTTCGGACACATTGAATGCGCCATCTATACCAGTCAACAAGCCGCCGAGTAGGTAGTTGCGTAGCATTTCCATTTCCTTTTTAGGCACTAATTTTTGTTGCAACGAGGCACATTCTTTATAAATTTCCTCGATGGTCGATGCCACAAAATCGTTGCCGACTTCGGTAGCGATATAAAAATAACCATCGTATTGCATCGGCTCTACCGTCGAGTAGATGTTGTAAGTGTAGCCTTTGTCTTCGCGGATATTCATCATCAAGCGCGAGCCGAAGTAGCCACCGAGTACGGTATTCAAAACGTGCAACCCAGGATAATCGGGATGCGAGCGCGTCACCAATCTACGACCAATCTTGATGGCCGTTTGTATCGTATCGTCGTGTTGTATTTTTATCTTCTGAGCCGCGCCTACATTCACAACAGGAATATTTGGCACAGACGCTTCTTTGCGCACTAACTGACCTAAATGCTTGTTTATCAGCGCAATATGCACATCTTCTACCAATCCACTGATGATTATTTTGGCATTGCCTGCATGATAATGTTGTTCAAAATGTTGCAAAATATCATTTCGCGAAAGCGAATCGTAGGTTTCGGCTTCGCTGTTGTAGCCGTAAGCATGGTCTGCACCATACATAAATTCGGTTATTTTGCGATAAGCAATGACATCATTTTTGGTCAATTCTATCGAAAGCGATTGCTTGTTGTTGTCTATATAAGTCTGCAATTCTTTATCGGGAAAAGCAGGTTCGCTGATCATTTCCGCCAATAGCGGCAACAGATTATCGAAGTGTTTCGTGAGGCAATGCAAGGCCACACAAGACGAATCCAAGCTAAAAGGCGAGGTAATGCTGCCGCCAAAAAAATCAATTTCTTCGGCCATCGCTCCCGAACTTCGGCTACGCGTACCTTCTTTGAGCAAGCCCGCAGTCGCCCTACTGAGCAAGCGTTTGGCCTCATACGGACGCCCTGCATTATACACAATCTCCAACTTCAATACCTTTTGCGTACCCATACTAATGATGTGTACGGGTATGCCGTTATCAAGCATCACGACACGTGGCGTAGGCAATATGATGGATTCTATGTTTTTGATGGGCGGTGCAATGGTGCGATCGAGCATAAGCGTTTTTACTTTTTTACAAAAGTAAGCATATTCTCCAATATGCCATTGTGTTTTGATAGAAACTGGTGTTTTTTAAAAACTTTATTTGACATAATCCTTGCAGTTTACATTCCCACACTTCATTATCGTCACCCAATTTTCTTTTTCAATTTTTTTACAAAAAAATCAGCATTTTGTATAACTTTGCGTGGTTCAGATAAAAAAGTATGACAAGACAATTATTACCGCAATTTATACAACACCAATTCGCTGCCCATCGCACTCAAGGCAGCTTGCACGCCTATACCCTATTTGCAGATATTTCTGGCTTTACGGCCATGACCGAGTCGCTGATGCAACGCGGCAACGAGGGCGCAGAGTTGTTGTCGGTCTTGCTCAATCAGATTTTTGAGCCGATGGTGCAAGCGGTTTATCAATACGGCGGTTTTATTCCGTACTTCGCTGGCGATGCTTTTACGGCTATTTTTGAAGTAGAAAGCACCAATCCAAACGATTTTCTGCACGTGGCGCAATACATTCAGCAACTATTTATGTATCATTTCAAAAATCAAGATTTTGAGATTGACATCAAAATAGGGCTTTCATGCGGCAACATCGAATGGGGAATCGTGGGGCAAGACCACAAAGGGTTTTACTTTCGTGGCGAAGGTATCGATGGCTGTGCCAATGCGCAAATGCAAGCCGAACGCGGCCAAATCGTACTCGACGAAGCCTTGCGCGCGCAACTTACTGATACCGTTTTGAGCGTAAGCGAACATAAAAAAGGATTTTATTTTTTAAATAAAAATACAAAACGCTTAACGCTAAGTACAAAAAAACACGATTATTTAGATACTCGATTTGGCGAATATTTTTTACCGCAATCAGTCTTGGATTATAACCAAAAAGGCGAATTTCGGAACGTAGTCAGCGTTTTTATCTCTTTTGAAGGCATAGCGACGCATGACGAACTCAATGCTTTTTCGAGTATTGTGTTACAACAAATGGCTAGTTTTTCGGGCTATTTCAAAGAAATTGATTTTGGCGACAAAGGCGGTGTATTGGTTGGCTTTTTTGGCGCACCAGTTTCTTTCGAAAATAATCAAGCGCGTGCCTTAGAGTTTGCGTGGTCATTGCGCCTCGAATTGGCTTCCTGTCAGGTAAAATATAAAATCGGTATGACTTCGGGCATTGCTTACACTGGCATCATCGGCGGCCTTGAACGTTGTCAATATGCTTGCGTGGGTACACACGTCAATCTTGCAGCACGGCTCATGGCCAAAGCACATTGGGGACATATCCTCGTGGACGATGGCATGAGCAAAAACAAACTTTTTAGGTTCAAAAACGAAGGTCAATTGAGCTATAAAGGTTTTGAAAAACCGATAGCAACGCATCAACTCCTCGGTCATCGATTGGACGAAACGCCTGGCGAAACTGGCATCATGGTCGGTCGCGATCGCGAGTTGGCGGAACTCCTCAGCTTTGCCGAGCCTTTACTCGATGCGCGTTTTGCAGGCATCGCAACGCTGTATGGCGAAGCAGGTATCGGTAAGAGCAAACTTAGTTTTGAGTTCCGAAAAGCACTCGCCGAGCAAGGCATCGACAATTGGTTGGTTTCCCAATCAGATCAGATTTTGCGAAAGCCATTCAATCCTTTTATTTATTGTCTAAAATTTTATTTTGATCAATCGCCTGAACTTTCAGTAGCTGAAAATCAAACGAATTTTGAACAAAATTTTCAACAAATATTGAGTAATTGCTTGAATAGCAATCACGCTCGTGCAAGTAACATTGCGCGCGAGTTGTCGCGTACACGATCTATTTTGTTGGCGCTCATTGGCATCGTGACACCCGATTCGCTTTGGGAACAACTCGACGCTAAAGGCCGATATGACAACACAAAAGTAGCCATTTCTACCCTATTCATAGCCGAATCCTTGACCGAAGCACTCGTGATAGAACTCGAAGATGCGCATTGGTACGACGATAGTTCAAAAGATTTTTTAAATGACTTTTTGAAACAAATCGTTGATTATCAAATACTTATACTTGTCACATCTCGATACCAAGACGATGGTACAAAGCTAAATTTTATACAAATACCTGAGCATTGCGCGACCTTGGAGTTGGACTTGAATATGCTCAACCTCGAAGGCATAAAACACCTTGCCGAAGTCCGTTTGGGCGGGCCAATAGACGATGATTTTACGGATTTTTTGCAACGTAGCACATCGGGCAATCCATTTTATGCGGCACAAATGCTCGAATATTTTTCGGAAAGTAAGCTCATAGAATCCAAGAACAATGCGTGGTCGTTGAAAGATAAAAATCTGAAATTATCGAACTCCATCAATACCGTTTTGATTGCGCGCGTGGATCGTTTATCGGGTTTGGTAAAAGAAACGGTAAAAGCCGCAGCCGTAATTGGCCGCGAGTTTGAAGTACCAATTTTGACGGAAGTCATGCGCACACAAGAGGATTTTATACGCAAAAATGGCAATATGCCAAACGTGTTGCGCGAGCAAATACAAGAAGCCGAACGCAGCCAAATCTGGCGCGCCATGAACGAATTGCGCTACATATTCAAGCACTCGCTCTTGCGCGAAGCCGTATATGATATGCAACTCAACACCCGTTTGCGCGATTTGCACCGCCTGATAGCGGAAGCCATCGAAGCCTTGTACGTTGAGAGTATTGAGGAACGTTTTGCGGATTTGGCATTTCACTTTGAGCAAGCTGCCATTGCTGAAAAAACAAAAGAATACCTACAAAAAGCTGGCGATTACGCCAAACGAAATTTTCAGAACCAAGCGGCACTGACTTATTATTCAAAATTATTAACTGATTTTGAAT
>JAYUJV010000490.1:0-5701 GCA_043764975.1 Saprospirales bacterium | reverse complement strand
TCTTCCAGAAGATACTTAAAAACCACATCATATATCGGATTCGCAATCAGCATTGATTTGTTTTATTTTAATATTGTTTTAAATTTTATGCAAATTTAGCCTTTTTTATTAATTTAAACAAATTTAGCCTTCATTTCAGTTATTCGTGCGTTCAATCGTTGGTTGAACGTTTTAAGTATTATTAATTTACAAGTATTACATCGCCCAATTACCAATTGAGCGCACGTTACAAGTATTACATCGCCCAATTACCAATTGAGCGCACGTTTTCATTGAAAAGGACTTTTATAAGCAGGATTTTGTACAAAATCATTGTCTGTAAGCGTTTTTAGAAATGCCAATAATTGTGCTTTTTGCTTTGCAGTCAGCGGAATATACACATTATTAGGCAATTTAGTACCGACTTGATGTATAAGCGGATCTACGTTTTCGGCGTATTTTCCGCCCGAAGCGTAATGCTCGATGACTTGCTCTATGGTCTGAAAACGGCCATCATGCATATAAGGCGCAGTAAGGGTAAGGTTGCGCAACGTTGGCGTGCGAAACTTACCATTATCAGTCAATTTACCTGTTACTTTTCCGAGCCCTTTATCACTAAAATCTGCCAAATTATTGACTTCATCGAGACCATTGTTGCGGTATATATTGTCTGTAAATTGGTCGCTTGGCGAGTGACAATGTCCGCATTGTGCATCTGGGATTTTACCTTCGGGGTCATTGTTGAAAAACAAATAATAACCATACAATTCATCGTCTGTGTAGTCTATTTCGGAACGCAAAAATTTATCGAATCTTGAATTTTTACTCACAATCGTGCGCTCGAATTGGGCCATCGCTTTGGCAGCCAATTCTTTCGTGATTTCTGTTTTGGACGAAATACCAAACGCTTCGCGAAATAGTGTTGGATATTTTTTGTTGCGTTTCAATTTCGCCACCACATTTGGCCAAACCTCGCGAAGTTCGTTGCCGTCTTCGATAGGCTGCAAGGCTTGTTCTTCGAGCGTCTTTGTGCGCCCGTCCCAAAACAGTCCTTTTTGATGAAACCCAACATTCACGAGTGACATAGAACTACGGCTGCCAGTGCGCCCACCAACGCCAGAGCTTATGGCGGCATTGTCCGTAAATCCGCCTGCTTGCAAGTGGCAGCTACTACATGATATTGTACTGTCTAATGACAAAATCGGGTCATAAAATAACATACGACCAAGTTCTATTCCTTTGGTAGTCAATGGATTATCAGCAGGAATGATGAATTGATTCTTTTGCCAAGTGTCAGGCATATCTACCGTAAAGGCTTTCGGATTGTAAGGTATTGCCGTCAAGTCATCGCTTTTATCGACTGGAACTGGCGTTGGCGTTGGTTTACAATCGAGCCATAAAAATGCTATAAAAGCGATGCCACAGAAGGCGTTGAATTTGTTTTTCATATTTGGCATTTTCATATTTTGGTTTATCTAAATTTTTTTGGAACAAATTCAAAATATCTGTTTTTTATTCAATTATTCTATGGTATTAAGTATTAAGTATTGCAGTTATAACAATGCCTAAGTTGCTAATTATTAGTTTGTTATCTCGACTTGAATACTTGATACTCAAATACTTAATACTTTTGGAGTAATCCCCAAACTTACTAGACTATGTGTTTTACAAATTTCTTAAAACAACCATAATTTTCTAATAAAATCAAAACGTATTTTAAATTAAAAAATTTTGACTTTAAACGTATCTTTGACAAATATAAACTAAAAAATGAAGGCAATGTTCAAAAACTTGTACGAAAAGCTATTGAATCGGATATTTTACTACAAAATCAGGATAAAAAGGTATTCAGTCATAGAATATTGGGAGCAAAGAGCAAAATTTTATGGCAGCCGAGCAGTCTTGAATATCGGACATTCAGAAGCCGAAATGAACGCGGTTACTGAGCGACAAAAATCGATTATTTTCCCTTTATTAAAGCCTTATTTGAATGAAAATATAAAAATAGTTTTGGATTTTGGTTGCGGTGTGGGCCGATTCAGTGAGCCATTGGCGTTGCTGACTGGCGCAACTGTGATTGCCATAGACCCAATAAAACAGTTTATTGAGCTTGCGTCAACATCTCCAAACGTGACGTTTCAACATTTTGATACAAAAAAACCATTGCCTTTTGCGGACAACAGTATAGATTTGCTATGGATTTGCTTGGTTTTTGGCGGTATCGCTGACGAACATCTGACTACGCTCGTTGCCGATTTGGAGCGCATCTTGAAACCCAACGGTATATTAATTTTGGTAGAGAACACATCGAATCAAGCAAGTAGTCAATATTGGTCGTTCCGAACAGTTGCTTTTTACGAAGCCTTATTTAAGACAAAAAAAATGAATCGCGTTGGTTCGTATATAGACGTAAACGAAGAAATTTCGATTATGATTGGCGTGTGAAGAAGAAAGAAATTAGATTTTATTTTTTTTAGAAAATCCGTTTTAATCTGCGTTTGCCGAAGGCATCAGCGTAATCAGCGTGCTTAATATACCACGTATGCAAACGTAGATAAAGTAGCACGCGGATTAAACAGATGCAAGCAAACACGGATTAAAACGGATTTTAAATATTACTAACTATCTTTATAAAATACTGATTATCAAAATATTATATTTTTATAAATCTTTAATTTTCGGCAGAGGTAGTTTTTTAATAAAATGTAATATTTTACTAAAAAGTTTGCCCCATGTTGGTAAGTCCCTCCTTTGGAGGGATTTAGGGAGGCTCCTACAATTCCAACTTCAAAAACTGACCTGTATAGCTTTTTTTAGAAGCAGCAATTTTTTCGGGCGTACCTTCGCACACCACATATCCGCCACCGCGACCGCCTTCTGGACCCATGTCGATTACATAATCTGCAATTTTGATGATGTCCATATTATGCTCGATGATGATGATGGTATTGCCTTTGTTCACGAGTTTTTGAAGCACGTCTATTAAGCGGCCAATGTCCTCGAAGTGCAAACCAGTCGTTGGTTCATCGAGGATATAAATGGTTTTGCCTGTATCTTTTTTTGCCAATTCTTCAGCTAATTTTACGCGTTGTGCCTCGCCGCCCGAAAGCGTTGTCGCTTGCTGACCGAGCGTGACGTAGCCAAGCCCAACTTCGCGTAAGGTTCTTACTTTTCTAAAAATATTTGGAATATTCTGAAAGAAATCAACTGCTTCGGTTATCGTCATATCCAACACATCGCTGATGGATTTGCCTTTGTATAACACTTCGAGCGTTTCGCGGTTGTAACGGCGACCAAAACACGTTTCGCAATCGACTTCTACATCGGGCAAAAAATTCATTTCTATCACGCGTCGTCCGCCGCCTTCGCAGGTTTCGCAACGTCCGCCTTTCACATTAAAAGAAAAACGACCTGGTTTGTAGCCACGAATTTTGGCTTCGGGTAATTCACAAAATATCTTCCGAATATCGTTAAAAACACCTGTATATGTCGCAGGATTCGAGCGCGGCGTGCGACCAATCGGCGACTGATCTATTTCGATGACTTTATCCAATAAATCCAAGCCAATTATTTTGGCGTAAGGCATCGGATTTTTAATACTATTATAAAAATGTTGTCTAAAAATCGGATACAACGTTTCGTTGATGAGCGTTGATTTTCCGCTACCCGACACACCCGACACAACGGTCAGCGTTCCCAACGGAATTTTTATACTTACATTTTTTAAGTTATTGCCAGTTGCGCCTTTGAGTTCTACGAATTCGCCAGTGCCAGTTCGGCGCACTTTTGGCGTTTCGATGCGCTTAGTGTTGTTGAGGTAAGCCGCCGTAAGCGAGTTGTTTTTCAAGAAAACAGCTGGCGAACCTTCACCGACCAATTCGCCGCCATGCTTGCCAGCACCTGGCCCAAGGTCGAGGATATAATCCGAAGCGAGCATAATGTCTTTGTCGTGTTCGACCACCAAAACGGTATTGCCAATATCAGCTAACTGCCTGAGTGCCAATATCAAACGCTGGTTGTCGCGCTGATGCAAACCGATACTCGGCTCGTCTAATATATACGTGATACCTGTGAGTTGCGAACCAATTTGAGTGGCCAAACGGATGCGTTGCGACTCGCCACCAGACAAGGTTCGCGTAGCACGATTGAGCGAAAGATACTCCAGACCAACGTGCAACAAAAAGCCCAAACGCAAGTTTATTTCTTTCAAAACATCTTTTGCAATCAGGTTTTGACGCTCGGATAAATGCGGCTCAACTGCTGCCATCCAATCCGCCAATTCGTTGATGTCCATGGTTGCCAGCTCAGAAATATTCTTTTCATTAAATTTAAAATGAAGACTTTCTTGTTTCAATCGCTGACCATTACACTCGTGACATTTCACGACGCTCATAAAATCTTCTGCCCACGAACGTATTTTTTCGGAAGACGTGTCGCCGTACCAACGCAACAACATATTGACCAAACCCATGCTCGATAGGTCGAAAATCATGTCCGCTGACGTTGCATTTACCTTCGGTGAATACGTACCATCGCCTTGTAAAATGGCGTGTAGTGCGTCTTCGGGAATGTCTTTTATAGGTGTCGAAAACGTAAAATTATATTTTTTAGATGTCTGACGCAAAAACGTAAACATCGTATTTTCGCGGACTTCGCCCAACGGCACAATCCCAACGTCGTTGATGGATTTGCTCTTGTCGGGAATCACTTTTTCCATATCCACTTCGTGGATTTCGCCCAATCCGTTGCAATGCGGACAAGCACCGTAAGGCGAATTGAAAGAAAAGGTATTCGGCGAAGGCTCATCGTAAGAAATGCCTGAGTCTGGACACATCAAGTTACGCGAAAATTGCGTAAAATGATTGGTATCGTTGTCCATAATCATCATCAAGCCGTTGCTGGTTTTCATGGCGGTTGCGATAGACGCCACGATGCGTTCGCGACGTGCTTCTTCGATTGTCAATCGGTCGATGACGACCTCTATGTCGTGGACTTTGTAGCGATCGACTTGCATACTCGGCACAACTTCTACGATCACGCCATCTACGCGCACTTTGGTATAACCTTGCTTACGTATTTGCTCAAACAACTCGCGATAATGCCCTTTGCGCGAGCGAACAAGTGGTGCTAATATACTTGTTTTTTTATCCTTAAAATCAGTAAATATTTGTGCTATGATTTGCTCCTCCGTATATTTTACCATCTTTTTGCCACTCACGTGCGAGTAGGCATCGCCTGCACGTGCATAAAGCAAGCGCATAAAATCGTAAATCTCGGTTATGGTGCCGACCGTGGAGCGCGGATTGCGACCAGTCGTTTTTTGCTCTATCGAAATCACGGGACTGAGGCCAGTGATGCTCTCTACTTCGGGGCGTTCCATCTCGCCAATAAACTGGCGTGCATACGACGAAAAGGTCTCCATATATCGGCGCTGACCTTCGGCATATATGGTGTCAAATGCCAATGACGACTTGCCGCTGCCGCTAATACCTGTGACCACCACGAGCTTATTGCGCGGTATTTTGACTGATAAATCCTTGAGGTTGTGTACTTTAGAGCCAACGACTTCCAGAAATTCGTGGTTGTGCGGCGTTGGGCTATTCGGTATGTCTTTTTTCATGCTTACTGTAACAATCTTTTTTCAACTTTGTTAATCGGCAAAGGTACAAATCTTTTATTTTAATTGTTTTGAATCTTTAAAAAAAACAAAAAAGGCTTTGCG
>JAYUJV010000489.1:0-2150 GCA_043764975.1 Saprospirales bacterium | reverse complement strand
CGCACAATATACAAAGCAATACTACACAAAATTTGCATTTTACGCTCAACACAGGTTTGCCCGATGCTCAAATCTGCAAAATGATTCGACTCGAAATTATCCATCAAGACAATATGCCAATAGATATTGGTAGAATCAATGTGCGTTTTCACCCAATCGACATCAAAGCGCGTTTCGGGAAAGCTGGAGATTTTGCTTTCTATTATGATGCGCCAAATGCCAACGCCGCACAATACGACATAGAAGCCTTTCGCGCCAATATTCCGCAAAATATGACTTCGGTTTCGCTCGGCGCAGTGGAGCAAATTGGCGAAAAAGTGAAAACGATTGTAGAAAATCCCAATCGAAAATACTTACTTTGGGGCGTTATGGGTTTAATCATGTTGCTCCTCGTTTGGCAAACGGCTAAGATGATGCGCAACACTTGATTTAAATTAAGGAAATTAAGGAAATTAAAATAATTAAGAAAATAGCGTGGATACGAATATTGAGTTAGGAAAGTCGTAGAACGGTGCACGCTCATTAGTAAATTATAAGTTGAATAAGTTCAAAAAAAATAAAAAAAGTGCTTGTAGGTATGAACTTACAAGCACTTTTTTATTTATACCAAAATGTATTTGGTTTTACTTTTTCTCAAACTTTGCCAACTTTGAAATAGTAAAGCATCGATTGTGATGGACTAACTGACAGTTTTGACTTAAAACCAAAAACTATTTCACTCCGCCCATTAGTTTTTTGACCAACGGCGCAATCGCAATTAGTACAATGCCAGCTACCAAGGCATAAATAGACAACTGTTTGTAGCCTTCGGCGTAAATCATTAGTTTGTCGAAGTTACTTGCATTTTCAGATGCTTGGGCGATATTGGCGCCCAATATTCCAGCAAAATATTGACCATAAGCACTGGCCAAAAACCACATACCCATCATCACGGCTTGCGTGCGCTGTGGCGAGAGTTTTATCATAATCGACATGCCGATTGGCGATAAACACAACTCGCCGAACGTGACGACCATCCAACCGAATGTGAATAAATCGAGTGAAGTTATGCCGCGAGTGTCAGCGAAAAATTTTGTGTAATAAAATACATAAAATCCAGCCGATAAACACAGAAAGGCGATGCCAAACTTGACAATCGTGTTGGGTTCAAATTTGACTTTTGCTAACCAAACCCAAAGCAATCCAAGCAATCCTGCAAAAATAATCACAAAAAACGAGTTCGCTGAGTTATTGACACCATTCGGATCTAATTCGAACCCTACTAGCCTATTGCCAAGATTTTTCTCAGCAAATAAGCTCAACGAACCACCGCTTTGCTCAAAAAATGCCCAAAAAATAATTGAAAACAAAATGAAAATCATAGCTGCACCTAGTTTTTTATTTTCAACTTCCGTGAATTTTGTCATTTCATATACCAAATACAACACCGCCAGCGGCCCGATGATATATAATGTCCAATTTGTATATTCGGGTGTAGAAACGAGCTTCATGATGATTGGAATCATAACTAATGAGCCGACAAACGTTACATATTCCCACACTTTTCGAGTGTAAGCGTCTTTGTGTAGCAATGGCGATAAGCCGATACTACCAAGGCTTTTTTGAGTCCAGATAAACGTCAGTAAACTCACGACCATCACAACCGAAGCCAAGCCAAAAGCGACATTCCAAACTAAATGTTGTGGTATATATTTCGTAAAAAGTTGCCCTTTACCTATCGCAATACATAAATAACCGCCAAACAATGCACCGAGGTTCACGCCTGCATAAAAGAGCGAAAAACCTGCATCGGTACGCGTGTCGCCTTCTTTATATAAGTTGCCGACGGTCGTAGAAATGGTTGGTTTAAAAAAACCTGTACCGACTATATTGAATGCAATGCCCATAAAAAAGAATGTTTTTGGGTCAATCGCTAAAATTACGCTGCCAATAATCATCAATATACCGCCCCAAAACAAAGATTTGCGTAAGCCTAAGATTTTATCCGCCAACAAACCGCCAATAAATGTAAAGGCATAAATGAAGGCTTGCGTTGCGCCATATTGTAAATTTGCAACCACCTCGTTCATCTGCAATTGCTCGACCATGAAGATGACGAGCATGCCGCGCATACCGTAAAAGCTAAAACGCTCCCACATTTCGCTAAAAAA
>JAYUJV010000488.1:0-5713 GCA_043764975.1 Saprospirales bacterium | reverse complement strand
TTGGCATGACTGCAAAAGAGTGGCGCGCGCAACATCACGACAAAGATGGCAATATGCGCGACCATGCTTCGGTGGAACAATTGGTGGTTTTGAGCAATCTCGAAAGCATAAATTCGGTACTCATCGCACAAGGATTGTCGCAAGAAGACCGTATTGATAAGCTCAATAACATCGCGATAACGCAAATGCAATCGCTGCTGATGGATAAAAATATCAAAAAATTGAAGGCAGAATAGTGGGCGTTGTTTAGTCGTTTAGTTGTTTAGTTAAAAAAAAATTGATTTTTTTTCAACTACTTTATGCTTTAATTTTGATATGCAATTGATAATATACAAATTTTTAGACCATAAAAATATTAAATTTGATACTCAAATTTACTTGTTACACATCGTTTATTCTGGTATAGAATGAAAAAATTACATAAAATACAAATTAAAAATGCGTGTAAATTATTAAAAATACTTGAATTTTAATTTTAAAAACGTGTTTTCTAAACAAAAAAAATCCCCTTTCTTGGTAAAGAAAGAGGATTTAAAATAGGCTTATTGTTTTTTTGGTGTTTTCTTAGGCGGCTTTTGGCACTCACTCACTCAAATCAAAATAACGATGAATTATATTTCAACTAAACTACTTTATACTAAAGATGCCTATTTTGGCAAAAAGGTTGGTTGAGTTTTCATTTATTTTAAAAATATTTTCAAACACTTTACTTTTTATAACGCTCAAATTCTAGCTTTAAAGTATAAAATACTGATTATCAATTAATTGCGAAAAAATATTATCATTTTATTTTTTCTTGTTTTTTAAAGGTCACGAATCCGTTACCTTTAAAAAATCGGAGTAAAGCACTCCCCTACCCTATCTTTTCCCCAACGTTGACAACCGTTTAAAACGCTGTCAATCGTTATACTTACAAATTTATCACGTGACACGTGTTACGTGTATTCAATTTATGCTAAAATGTGTTTATTTTACGCTTTCCCCCAACGTTGACAGCCGTTTTGAACGCTGTCAATCGTTTATTTGGAACTACATCCACTCTCACGTGGTACATGTATTCAATTTCTGTCAAAATGTGTTTATTTTACGCTTGTCCCTAACGATTGACATCGTTTAAAACGCTGTCAATCGTTTATTTGGAACTACATCCACTCTCACATGGCACGTGTTACATGTATTCAATTTATGCCAAAATGTGATTATTTTTACACTTTTCCCCTACGTTGACAGTCGTTTAAAACGCTGTCAATCGTTTATTTGGAACTACATCCACTCTCACGTGGCACGTGGCACATGTATTCAATTTCTGTCAAAATGTGTTTATTTCTACGCTTTTCCCTAACGATTGACAGCGTTTTAAACGACTGTCAACGTCGGTCTTACTTGCACGTGGCACGTGATAAAACATTGGTTATTATAAAAATCAAGTTATAATTTCACCAAACAATTCATAAAATCAAACCTCATATGCCGTAAACTAGTCAAAATCTTGCTTGTCATTGATTCTAAACTCCAAATCGAAGTCTTTTAGGCATGAGCAATAAAAAAGCCTTAGAAGTTATTAATTTGCAGTATTTAAAAATATTTTATTTGCACATTACACGTGATTATTTTTTGATATTATTATTTGAATAAAAAATATAATACATTGCACGTGTAACGTGTAATTTAATACGTATCAATTAACACTTTACAAATAACGAATTATAAATGATACGCTTTATTTGTTGCATTACAAATTATACATGAAGCGTAATAAATGATAATTGTAGCGTATAACATAATACATTAAAAGTTATATTTGTCACTTAAAACATTAAAAGCTACAAATGTAGCATGAAACGTAAAAAATGTTACGTAAAAAGTTGCACATTAAAAATGGAAAGTGTAACTTTGTGCCATGAGTAAAATTATTATTTTTGGAAACCAAAAGGGTGGGGTAGGGAAGAGTACCATCACCTGCCTTACAGCCAACGCATTGGCGCAAGCACCTTTCAATCTGAAAGTGTGTGTCATCGATAATGACAAGCAGAGTAGTATCTCCGAAGCGCGCAGTTTCGATCAGGAAAACTATGGCGAAACCAAACCGCCATACAGCGTCGTGAAAATGAACATGGCCGAACTTCAGCTACAAATCCAAACGCTCGACGAACAGTACGATGTAATCATCATAGACACAGCTGGGCGATTAGATGCCGAAGCACCAATCGATAACCAAGAAATAACGAAGGCGTTGATGTATGCCGATTATTTGTTTTTGCCGTTTCGTGCAGGCAATTTTAACTTAGATGCGACCTTGCAATATCTCCGTTTTATACTCCAATTGCAAACGCAAAGAGCCAACTCAGCGCGCCAATTACAATCTTTCGGATTTGTAAATATGTATCGCACACGCTCTAAAAGTAACGAGTTTTTGGTAGGCGAAATCAAACACCTCAAAGAAGGTGGCGTCAATTTTATGGTCAATCGCCTTGGTCATTATACCGCTTTTGAGGAAATAGATACCTTCACGAGCCTATACGATGAAGATACGAGCAACCAGGCAAAACTTAACTTTACGGTCTGGCTCAACGAACTCGTGAAGCTGTTGGCGAAATAGTTTAGAAATTAAAATAATTAAAGGAATTAAGATAATTAAAATAATATTTATGGTAATTAAATAATCTAAATAATTGATTATCATTTGTTTATAAAATAATAATCAAATGTAACGTATCACGTGATACGTTACATTTGACGTTAAACATAACAGACATTATGGCAAAAGTGGTAAAAAAATCGAGAACAGAATCGTTTTCATTTGGCAATAAACCGAGCGTAAAATTACCTTCGCCCGAAGAAGTGAACGATACTTTGGCAAAAGTAACAGGACAAGAATCCGTAGCGAGCGAGCCGATTGTGGTGGTGGCGAAAGTAGAAACAGTTACGGTTGTACCTAAATCAAGCGCAGCAACGCCTGTGGTAAAAACGCCCAAAGCTGCTGCAACGCAACACATTTATCAGCAAGTGACAATGTACACGCCGCCAGTTGCGCCAGAGCCAGTTTATACGCCGCCGCCCGTCAAAACACCAAGCCGCGTGCCATTGACAACCGCTATAACACCTGAATTGCGTGCAAAACTCGAAGTCGCTGCTGTTCAATACAACATGAATGTTTCGGATTTAATCCATGAAGCACTCGATTTGTATTTTGAAAAAGTAAGACCCGTAACAGACTTGGGTATGCTCGACACATTTACGAGCGTATATAGCCGAAAAGCTAAATAGTACGAGAATTAATAAAATTAGTACTTAAATTTCTATTTTATAAATTAATAAAATTATATTTGTAAAATATTGATTACTAACATTTTATAAATTTAAAATATGTAAAAGCTACAAATTGAGCGTAAAATATTAGCGCTCAATTTGTAGCTTTTTAGTTTAAAAAAGTTTGCTCAATTCATAGCTTTAAAATCGTTTTTAATGCTTATAACTACTTGATTATCAATTATTTATAAATAAAAAACTTAGTTTGCTCTTTTTATAGCTTTTAGCGTAAGTTATTGATTTTGAATTATTTATATTTTAAGTAATAAAAGTTAAAATATGTAAAAGCTATGAATTGAGCGCAAAAAAGCTAGTTATCAAACTTTTTTATGTTTCATTGGGATTAATAAAATTTACTAAAAGCTAGTAATTGAGCGTTGATTTTTATTATATATTTGAGTATATAGTTTGTCTTACCATTATTCAAAATGTTTTTAAAGAAAAAAGAATTAAAATTAAAAAGGCACGAATTTTTTAATTAAAAAACGTGAATTTTTTAATACTTTTTAAATTAATACTTTTTAGAGCCTTGTAACTCATTATTAATCAGTTAGTTACAAGGGGTATCGGCTATGAAACGAGCGTAAAATTGATGCTAAAAGCTATGGATTGAGCGCGCAAAAGCTACAAAACGAGCGTGGATAACTATATCATCGGCTATGAAACGAGCGCTAAAAGCTAAAAACGGAAATTAATTTTAGCTTTTAGTGGTAGCTTTTAAAAAATTGTATTTATATTTGCATGTTGTAAGCATTTCGCTATCAATGAATTGAGTGTAGCTTTCTATTTTCTACTGAGTTTTTCGTAAAAATAGACAATTTGCAAGAAGCAAATTGTTCCCGAAAAGTTGCAAGTTGCCTATTGTCCATTGCTTATTTTAAAGAGTAATGACCAAGGCTACAAATTTTCAATCTGATAGGTAAATGCCTAAGTTTTTAGTGCAAGTCAAAATACAAACTTTACGCTATGCCCAAAAAAGAATTTTTGGATTATCAGCCATCAGAAAATCCGTTGGCGATTCAGTCAAATACGCTTATTCATGCTCGATATGAGATGACGGCACTTCAAAAAAAAGTGTTGTTGATGCTGATTTCAAAAATTCAGAACGACGATTCGGATTTTAAGCCTTATCGCATCCATGCGCGCGAGTTTCTGGAAGCGGCGGATCTGAAAAGTACGCAAATATACGCCAAACTTCGACAAGCCACCGAAGGTTTGTTGAGCAAAGTTTTTCATATCCAAAAAACGACTGGTTTGTTGCAAATCACAATCCTTTCATCCGCCGAATATTTTGAGGGCAAGGGCTTGATGGAGTTGTGTTTTGACCCTAAATTAAAGCCTTATTTGCTCCAACTCAAAGAGCAATTTACGATGATGCCACTCCGCGAGGTGTTGAGTTTGCGCTCCATTTATGCCATCAGGATTTACGAAATGATGCAACAATTCAAGAGTACAGGTTTTTTTGTGACTGGCGTGGACGACCTCAAATACAAGCTCGGTATAGAAGATAAGTACAAAAGTTACAATCTTTTTAAGAAAAACGTCATTTATCAGGCCCAAAAAGAGTTGGAAACGACCGATATGGCTTTTAATTTTAAAGAAATAAAAAAAGGCAAAAAAGTGGAACGCTTAGAGTTTCGACTTTTGCCACCGAAAGATACGCCACTCACGGCAGAGCAAACTGAACTGTTTATAAAGCTGACGAAAGACCTCGGTTTGACCGAAAACCAAGCCAAAAAAGTGGTGCTTCGTGTGCCAGCAAAAGACATCAATAAGACGATATTTGACATCAAACAAACGCATCGCGACGGCAAAGTAAAGACCAATCTTGCTGCATATAGTATCGGCGTTTTCACGTTAAAGTTTAATCTTTAAGCGCTCAAAAGGTAGCTTTTGGAGAAGTATAAGTGATTTATTATTTCTACTTTTGTACGCTGTTTTCAAAATTCTATAATATAAAAATCAAATTTGTTTCGCAAAACATTGAAACTTTAGTTTCAATAAGGGGTGATACAAGAAATAATATACCCAAATTTTAGGAAGTATTTTGAGCTAAGACAAGGCACAAAAAAGGGGGTTTAGCAGGACTACATACCGTTTTTTGTAACGCAGTATTGGTTCAAAAGACGATTAAAATAGGGTATATTATTTCTTGAATCATCCCTTATGTAAGCACATTAAAAATTAAAAATTTCACTTTTATTTGCTTATAAAAATAAATGTAAAAAACGTTGATTTGAAAAATAAAAAAGGTATAAATAATTGACTGTCAATTATTTATACCTTTTTTATTAAGATTCAATATTCTAAAACTACTTACTCAATTCAATGACCATCGTTTCATTTTTACCGACTTTGAAGGCTTTCATGCTCTCCACCAATTTGTCTGTACAGATATTTTTAC
>JAYUJV010000487.1:0-5740 GCA_043764975.1 Saprospirales bacterium | reverse complement strand
TCCAAAGTAATCTGTTCCAAAGCATCATGCCCGAAAGTCCCAAGGCTTGCGTATTGCGCTCTTCTACTGTCCAATATTTTGTCAAAATAGAAAAAGTACGGATGCCGAAAGGATCAAGCATCATTGAGATATTTTCGTTTTTGATGTCACTCAAAAGTGTTCCCGAAGCGATGTAAGCCACCAATAAACCGAGCGTTGCGACATAGGCATACGTCGTTTTTTTCGTCAATGCCGAAATGGAAAACACGATGCTTCCCGCAAATAAAATATTGGGCAACACGAACAAAAATAGGCTTTCAAAATGTCCTTTCAGAGAAAATGGGCCGAAGCGTTCGGGCTCCATAAAATGAAAAATGCTGTTGAAAATAGTACCTAAAAATACGCCCAACGATACACCCAACATGGGTATCATCGCGACCAAAACTGCTCCGAAAAAATGCCCAAAAAAGTAACCCGATTTCTGAACAGGCGAGGCAAATATTATTTGGCTTGTATTGTTTTCAAAATCGCGCAACGAGGCGGTATTCATAAACGCAGTCACGAGCAATAAGCTCAAAAGCGACATAATCGCATAGAAATTTTGCACCACATACGGCGCATTTTTCCATATATTGCCATAACTTCCGCCGATTTGCACTTGGTCTGATGCGGTTGCGCCAAATACAAGTAGGGCGAACACGAAGCAGAAAATCCAAGGCAGTGGCGCGCGAAGGAGGCTTTTTAATTCAAATGTGAAGAATGTTTTAAACATATTTTTTTATTTTTTAACACGAATTTTCACATATTTATTCACTAATTAGCACTAATTATTAAGTGAAATTCGTGTATAAATTCGTGGAAATTCGTGTGAAATCAAGTGTAAAATTACGTGAAATAATCATAAAATAAACCTTCTATGTTGAAGACTCAATGTCCCAAAATTTACAAGCAAACCCAATCTCATTTTAGACATTGCCAAATAATTAAGTGTTTGCCTTTCATGCTCTTCTATTAATGCAGAAATCGCTTTTACTTCTAAAATAATCGTGTCGTAAACTGTAAAATCTACTCGAAAATCTCTATTTAAAGGAATACCTTTGTAAGACGCGCCCAAAAGAGCTTCTCTAATATATGGAATTTTTTGGCTTTTAAATTCTATTTCCATAGCATCTTTATAAATTATTTCGCTAAAACCTATTCCAAGTTCGCGATGAACTTCCATACAAATGCCAATAATTTTGAAGGCTTCTTCTTTATATAATAGTTCAATATTGTTTATTTCAATTTTTATTTATTTTAATTTTCACACGAATTAACACTAATTTAATCACGAATTATCACAAATCGTTATGTGAAATTCGTGTATAAATTTGTGAAAATTCGTGTGAAATCATTACAAGTTTATCTTCGAGAAAAACACATCTTCCAAACTCGCTTCTGCAGCTACGAAACCATCGCTCAACGCATCATCACTATACACATGAATCAACGGCTTACCAGAAACCAATTTCGTAGAAATCACTTTATATTGTGCTTGATACGCGTCAATTTCGCTTTTTTGTATAGATTTTTTCCAAATTTTACCTTCCAAAGTGTCCAAAGCCGCATCAGGCGTGCCAGCATAAAAGACTTGACCTTTGTTGATAATCGCCATATTTGAGCATAACTCGCGGACATCTTCCACGATGTGCGTAGAAAGAATCACAATTACATTTTCGCCAATTTCAGACAAAAGATTATAAAAACGATTGCGTTCGCCAGGGTCAAGACCCGCAGTCGGTTCGTCCACGATAATCAATTTCGGGTCGCCCAAAAGTGCTTGTGCGATACCAAAACGCTGACGCATACCGCCCGAATACGAAGCCACCGCTTTCTTGCGATGCTCCCAAAGATTCACACGATTGAGCAACGCTTCAACCACCGTTTTGCGCTGCGCCGCATTAGAAATACCTTTGAGCGTTGCTAAATGATCTAACATTTCCACCGCCGAAATACGCGGATAAATCCCAAACTCTTGTGGCAAATAACCCAACACACGGCGTACCGCATCTTTGTCTTCGAGTACATTGAGGTCGCCCAAAGTCACTGTGCCGCTATCGGCATCTTGCAAAGTTGCAACGGTACGCATGAGCGTAGATTTGCCCGCGCCATTTGGGCCTAAAAGCCCAAACATTCCCGTAGGAATCGTGAGCGAAACATCTTGTAAAGCCTTCGTACCATTCGGGTACGTTTTCGATAAGTTTTGAATCTTTAATTCCATATTAATATGTTGTTTATTTTAATTTACAATTGAATTATTGTCTAAAGTATTAAAAAGACGAATAAAGGTAAGTTATAGTTGTATAAATAAAAATAAAATAGCTAAAACTTGGACGAACACCTATTTATTTATGATGAAATGCTCAAATTTAGTGATAAAATTTTATTTTAGAAATAAAAAAAAGCGCTCATAAACATGAGCGCTTTCATTTGAAAAATTTATTTTTAACGTTGATAAATCAATTTTTTACTAACTTTATTTGAATCCGTTTTGAGCTGCAAAATATACGTTCCATTTGCTAAGTTGTAAACATTGAAATCCAATACGATTTGGCTTTCGCCTTTCACAAATAACTGACTATCAGAATGTTGTAAAATATTTCCATTGATGTCAAAAAGTACAAACTGTATGTTTTGAGGCATTTCTAAATCCAGATCTATATTTACCAATTGACTTGTGACGGTCGGATATACATTTATTTGCTTACTAAAATTATCATTTTCCTCATCAATACCGTTTATTAATTTGAATTTAGCGGTAAGCGTATCGGCTTTATTTAACCTAAAAATGGCCGTTTGTTTTGTACTATCGCTCACAAAACTCGAATTTGGCGCAAGCCATTTATCAAAGAAATATTTCGTGCCGTTGGTTTGTGTAATGCTCAATTTGTTGTCCACGCCGCCATAATAATTGGCCACAAATGGAAATTTAGTTACTGTAATGTTGTTCAATTTTATCTCTTTTACTTGCGACATCGGCTCAGCTGTGAGCGTCAGCGGATAAGGCCCAGTGAGTTTATAACAAGGTCTTATGTTGTTTTTTACGGCATCGCACCTACGATCTATGAAACTTCGGAGACGTTTTACGTTGGTTTCCCAACCTGCCATCGTTCCGCCCCAGCGTTTTACTTGACCTGGCATTTCGGGTTTTATGACATTATAAACGCTATCAAAATACATCAACATATTTTGCTTAGTGAAAACGCTATTCATCAATTCTATTTGTCGCGTGACATAAAACTGTTCAAAATCTTTATTTTGACGCAATTTATTCAAGACTTTTACATGACCTTTTGGGTCAGAATTGTTTTTTAATAATTCATGCTGACAGATAGACGCATTTGCTGAAGTATCTTTTATACCAGTATAATTTATGTAAAATGCAAAAGTCGCATCGTTGTCCCAAAGTGTATAACCCCATTTTTTGTGACCACCGTCAGGGTTCAGTCCGCGCCACCAACCAGTGTTATAATTGAGCCAATCCGAACACACCGTAAATGAATTAACGATCATATAATCTGCTAAACTTGACACATCGAGTTGCGACGTAATCTGTTGATACACAGAGTCTTGTTTCACATCACTTGTAATAATGTAAGTATATAATTTTGACCAATCAGACAAGGCTTTCGTGCCACCATACTCCGCCCAAGTATTGCCCCAAGTTTGGATATATTGGATTTCATACTTGTCTTGATTGTAATTATATTTTGTATAATCGTGGTCATCGGGTCGCTCGCGAAGGTCATAAACGCCCCAATATTTTCCATTCAGATATACAATTGCTTTTTCGCCAACACGCACATCGAGGTTTAGGCCGCCCCGTTTTGCTAAATTTTGGACATAAGCATCGCGCATGTGCGCGCTACCTTTGTTGGAGGAATTAAAATTAGCAGGATAATTATCATCACCAGCTGCTCTCAAAATCACTTTTTGGAACTCGGTTCTACTCGTTAAATCATACATTTTTTCGCCAATCACGCTGTTATAACCAAACTCATCGCGCATCTCAAAATCGATACTTCGATGGTCGTTGGCCCACGAATCTTGGCCATGCGGATTGTACTCGCCATAACCTTTTGAGCCTTTGGTTTTGTCTTTCAAAAAATACTCAAAAGAGCCAACTGGCTTCAAATTTTTGTTACCATTTGCCATCAATTCAAGGCTATCGCCAGAAATAGAAACGACAACCATTGAGTGCGTTTTGTTGATAAAATACGTATTAAATTGTACAAAACTAGGCAAAACAGCCGTATCTTTACTAAAAGATCTTGCTTTTAAGACCTTTATGGTATCAATCAAAATCGGTTTTGTATAAATCGAAGAAGTAATATTTGGCTCTTTACCAGTCAATGTATAACGAATGGTCAAAGTCGTATCGACGGTACTCAATGCAATGGTTTGGGCTTTTGGATAAAACCCAGCAGGAATATTTACGCTTGGTTTTTCTGCAAAACCTTTAAATACCTTTGCGTTCGTATTGCTATTATTAGGTGTTGGTTTTAGATTAATATACCATTTTGAAGCGCCATCTGGAAAGCGCGCCCACGATTGATGATTGCCTGTTTCGGTTACTTTTTGCTGGTCAATTAATACCTTGGTTGGAGAAGAAAAAGTTAGGTTTTCGTTTTTCTTTTTGGTTTGCGTTAGTTTAAAAGACGCATGAAAATGTCCAGTTGCAACATTTGAACTGTCGCGACCCGAACACCAAACACGCAAAAAACCTTTTGCAGCTACAATTGCGCCTTTCGGAAATTGCCATTTGGTAGGTTTCGTGGCATCGTCAGAAAGGTAATAATTTGAAATATCAACGGCATTGGTAGAACTGTTATAAAACTCGACCCAATCTTCGGTACTGCCGTAATTATCTTTAAATTGAGTGTAATTAGCAGCCGAATATTCGTTGATGAGTACTTGAGCATCAACTTTTTGGAAAAAAATCGAAGCCAGAATTAGGAAAAACCATTTCATTTTTTTCATGTCATTTTTGTTTTTAATAAAAGAATATTTACTCTACAAATGTAATAATTAAAATATGATTTTTTATTAAAACGAAAATTAAAATGGATTTTTTTATATGAAAAGTAGATTTTTAAGGACGAAAAAAATTAAACATCCCAAAAATGTCAGTTAGTCATTTTTATCAGTTAGTCTTTAAAAATATATTTTAAATAATTTTTTAATTAAAAATAAAACGACATTATATGAGTTACATAAACAAATCCGAACTAATCGCATCGGCAAATAAACGACCAGAATTTGTTAATTTATAAACGTTATTTTCTGTCGTAATATGCTGATTTTCGATGTGATCAATTACTTTTTCTTTAAAATAATTAACCTGATTTCCATCTTTTAATAAATCCAAATCAAAACCCCATTTGGTGCGTAAAGTGGTCATTACCAACTCATTGTACTGATTTTCGATTGTTAATATTTCGGTTTCTGGTTCAAAAGTGTCATCTTCAACGGCCTTCATGTAAGTTGCATTGTTAGCAATATTCCAAGCACGCGAAACACCATTGAACGAATGTGACGATGGGCCGATACCCAAATAATGGCTGCCAAACCAATAAGCCGTATTGTGTCGAGCATGACTGCCAAGCTTTGAAAAGTTAGAAATTTCGTAGTGTTCATAACCTCTATTTGCCATAGCTGACATCAGATATTGAAATTGTCGGGCTGCTTTTTCGTCATCTACAGGCTTTGCTTTTCCTTTTTT
>JAYUJV010000486.1:0-5740 GCA_043764975.1 Saprospirales bacterium | reverse complement strand
ATCCAAGTCCAGTCGAGATCCAGTCGATATGGGTGCGCATTGAGTTCGATGGCTACACCGTTGGCCGCGCAAGCATCAATTACTTTTTTATGATCTATTGGATAACCTTCGCGGCTCAACAACAATCGTCCAGTTGGGTGGCCGAGTATCTTTGTATATGGATTTTCGACGGCACGAATGAGCCTCGAAGTTGCTTTTTCTAAATCCATTTTTAGCTGCGAGTGTACTGATGCTACAATACAATCGAATTGCTTGAGCAAATCTCCTGGATAATCCAGTGAGCCATCGTACAAAATATCGCTTTCAATACCTTTCAAAACCTTAAATCCATTCGTAAACGTAGCGTTGAGCGCGTCTATTTCTTCCCATTGTTGCAACAAACGGTCTTCTTTTAGGCCATTGGCATAAAATGCTGCTTTCGAGTGGTCGCTCATCAGCAAATATTGGTAACCAGATGCTTGTGCTTGATTGGCCATTTCGGCAATACTATTGAGTCCATCGCTATATGTGCTATGCGTATGCAGTACGCCTTTTATGTCGCTATCGGCAATCAAAATAGGGCGTTCCTTGCTGCTTAGTAGCGGTGGCAACAAACTCGTTTCTTCACGCAATTCGGGTGCGATGAAGGCAATATTTGCTTTCGAAAAAACGTCTGTTTCATTCGCAAGATGCTGAAAATCAGTCGTTTCGCTATGTTGCATAAAGGCTTCTATCACAGCGCGTGGCGTTGTGTATTTGAATAACTTTGAGCCAAAATCTGCTTTGTCGCACATATAAATCGTAAACGGTAGCTCGCTTGGCATATTGCCATATATATAGTGTTCGTCGAGTTTGGTTTTTGCCACAAAGTCTTTGGCAGACAACAATTCGGAGAGTTCGGCGCTGGCTTTTTCCTCATTATATTGGTCAAAACCAATCAGAAATTCGATGCGTTCCAAAGTCGGATTCAGTCGGCGATATGCGCCGCAAAAGTCAATATTGGCTTTCGGAAATGCTTTTTTGAGCAACTCAAATGTCGCTTTTGCTTCTGTTTCGACATCGGCGTAGCGATGCCAATGTTGCGATTTTACGAAATATTCTAATTTCTTTTTAAGGTCGGCTTGCGTCTTTGAGCCAAAACCTTTGAGTTCGATGAGGCGATTTTCGTTACAAGCATATTGCAGCTCGCCGATGGTTTCTATTTCGAGGTCTTTCCAGATAGCCCATATTTTTTTAGGTCCAAAACCTGATATTTGGAGCATCTGCACCACGCCAGCTGGCGTTTGTGCCTTGAAACTTTCGAGCGCATCAAAAGTACCAGTTTGCAACAAGGCTTGTATTTTTTCGCTTACCGCTTTGCCTACCCCTTTTATGGCAGCAATATCCGCCAAGCTCATGTCCGCCAATGGCGTTTCGAGCTTTCGCAACGTAATATACGCACTTTGATACGTTTTTATCTTGAACGGATTGTCTTGATGCAACTCCATCAAATCGCCCATGAGGGCAAATTGTTTTGCAATTTCTTTATTTGTCATTTCTTAAATATAGTCTTGAATCGAATGTGCCGCAAAGTACTGTTTATCTGTTATTTATTAAAATATTGAAAGAAAAAAATGTGGTAAATTTATTTAACTTTTTAAAATAATCTCCATCAACCATTCTTTATCTGCTACATTTATTTCTGCTATGATTTTCAAATTAAGGTCTTCTAAATTTTTCTTTTTTTCTTTTTTTGTCGTCACATATTGAATTTCGGTTAGGATTTTTAAAAAATCAATAAAATGAAGATTGAAAAGTTGATATTTTTCGCTAACATCGTTTTTGTTTTTTACAAAACGCTTAAAATTACTCAATAAATCAATGAGTATATCTAAATTATCCATTTCGAAATGGGCGATGGCTTTGAGGCGATAGACGTCAAAGGTGTGCAATTCGTCTTTAAATTTGTAATTGTTCAGAATAGGCAACGCTGCTTTGAAGTTTCGGGTTTTGCAATGACATATCGCCAATGCTAAATGGTAGAAATCTTCGCGTTTTTCTTCGGGTAAAAGCAATTTATTGGTCTCAACAAAGTCATAACAATTCCATTTTTTAAAATCGTTTTTGTAAATTGCTAAACCTATGCGCAAGGTATTTTTAAATCGCTCAGGCGATAGTTTACCTTGCTCCAAAATGACGCCGCTATCTATCCCTTTTATAGACCAATAAAACAACTCTTGATGAAACGCCGTGTCGCCGATATTCGCCATGCGAATACAATAATTGATGGTCGATACGTATATGTTTTTCAATTCTAACTCATTAAATATAGCTTCATTTTGCTCTAGTAATGTCTTGAAAATGAAATACTTATCTGTCTTTTCATTGTTTTTGGAAATATGAAAATACAACAACCAAATCTGAATAAAAACTGGCGGATGCGGAAAAAATTGCGCATAGTTTTCTATGCTTTTTTCTATAAAATCTAGCTTATAAACTTGCTTCGTGATGCTACTGTGTAAGCTCATATCCGTCCATTGTCGCAGTAATTCTCCGATGCTAAAATGGATAAAATTTTCTGACAAGGCTTCAAATTTCAGCTCTTTGGTGCGTTGTTGCTCCGCTGTTATTTCTATATGTACATTCCAGTAATCAAAACTATTATAAAAAAAAGCTAAATTTTGCTTTTCGGTTGCTTCTAAGGTCTTTTTCCAATCGTTCATTTCTTGTTTCAGAAAATGATCTAACTGGCGTTTTTTGTACGTTTCTGCACATTTTTTATGCGTTTCATACTTATTTTCAACTTGTATTTGATAAGTAAAAAATGATTTCAATTGTTCTGAAAGCAAATGTGCCGCAAAATTTAAGGCTGCATTTTGTGCTGCATCAAGTGTCTTTATAGTTGTTTTGTACTGCGTCATTTTTGCCCACACTTTATGACGCGCTGCTTGTCGTTTTTGTCGTTCGGGTATCGCTTCTTTGAGTACCAACTCCAAGTATTCGTAGAGCATAGCCACATCTTTTCGAGTATTGAAAAAAGGCGAATGTATCCATTTTTTAAAATCACGTTGCTCTTCGGACGATAAGGTCGTCAGCAATTGCCAAAGCTGGGTATCTAACATTTTTTATATTTATTTTACATAAAAAAAATAAATACAAAAATATGTTTAAAATATTAATAATCAATTATTTATGGTTTTAAAAAAGTAATTATTTTTAAATTAATACATAATTCATTTTTTTAGATACAGCAATAAATATTCTATATTTGCAATATCGTTTACAGATTACTAAATACAAATTAACTTAAACCAAGCCTTTATCATTGTATCGCTTTTTTTTCTCGTATAGTTGCGATTGACAAAAGGCAACACTTAACTAACTTTACTTTTATGAAACAACTACTTTACCTCGTCACTTTTTTCTTTTTTGTAAATGCCGCATCTGTTTCGGCACAAATGTCTGTATCAAATCCGCCTACACCGCCTGACCCTTCGGCGATGATGGACATCAAATCAGCCAACAAAGGGCTTTTGATACCTCGAGTAGCCAACACATCTGTAATAGCAAACCCTGCACAAACCTTGATGGTATGGAGTATTTTTGATAATGCTTATATGTATTATCAAGGCAATACATGGAGAAAAATATTAGATGCAACTACTTTTAACACGCAAATAAGCCTACTCAATACGCGTATAGATAGCGCGCGCATTGCAGCCGTAAAAATCTCAAATGACAATGACCTTCTTCAAGATGCTGCTATCAATACCTTGAATACGGGTTTGGTGCAGACAACTAACCTAACGAATGCAAATACTACAAATATTACAACTATAAATAGTGCTTTGCAAACTACAAATAGTAATGTCAGTGCAGTACAAACACAAGTGGCGAATACTTGGAGTTTGAATGGTAATGCAGCTATGGCTACTTCGTTTATTGGAACTACAAATAGTCTGCCGCTTGTGTTAAAGACAAATGGTAAAAGAGTAGCTATGTTTTCAACATTAGCATCATCTTTTGGAAACCTTTCAATTGGTGAAAATGCTCTAAAAAATGATACAGGTAATGGCGGAGCATTTACTGGAAATACAGCAATTGGTGTTGAAAGTATTTCAAACGATGTTAGTGGTGCTAACAATACAGGTGTTGGAGTTTATGCACTTACAAATAATACATCTGGTAATGATAATACTGCAACAGGAGGATTTGCTTTGTATAATTACAAAGGA
The DNA here is from genome assembly GCA_043764975.1 of Saprospirales bacterium. Lineage (GTDB taxonomy): Bacteria > Bacteroidota > Bacteroidia > Chitinophagales > Saprospiraceae > JAYUJV01. The sequence continues at coordinate 1,547 of JAYUJV010000486.1, read as the reverse complement.
AATGCACCTACTATGATTTTCGGAGGAAACACAGCAACTGGTTTTGCTAGTTTATATACGATTAAAGAAGGACAATATAATACATCTATTGGCCATAGAGCAGGTAGTGGTGACAATACTATAACAACTTTGAATTATAGTACTTTTATTGGCGCAGGATCAGGTGCAACAACAAATAACCTTACTAATGCCTTAGCAATTGGTGCAGGTGCAGGTGTGGGTTGCTCCAACTGCGGAAACATAAACGTACAAAAATTAGGCATTGGCGTAAGTAACCCAACAGAAACACTCGAAGTACCTGGCAAAACAAAAACACAAGACCTACAAGTAACCACTGGCGCAGCAGTAGGAAAAATATTGACCTCTGATGCAAGTGGAAACGCCACTTGGCAATCGCCCGCAGCACCTAACGCTTGGGGCTTGAATGGAAATGCAAGTACAACAGCAGGTGTAAATTTTATTGGAACAACTGATAATCAGCCACTTGAATTTAGAGTAAATAATGAGAGAGTAGTAATGATTCCATCAGCAAATAATGGTAATATAGGATTGGGAAGATATACCCTAAAAAATGAAACTGGAACTGGTTTTGGTGCTGGTATCGATAATTTAGCGATAGGTTCTTGGTGTCTAGAAAATAATAAGGGTTCTAAGAATACAGGACTCGGAGTAGCTGCACTTAAAGAAAATATAACTGGCTGGGCTAATACAGCAGTAGGTTATAATACTTTACGTTATTGTCAAACAAATGGAAATACAGCGAATGGTGTTGGTGCTTTGGAATTTTATGACGAGCCACAAGGTTTTGGTACTATTTATGAAGGACAGAACTCCGCCTTTGGATTCAGAAGTTTAGAAGCTTTAAAAAATGGAAAAAACAATACTGCTATTGGAGCTAATTCAGGTACAATTGACGCTTCTATTACAACTTTGAACAATTGCACTTTTGTAAACGGAGTAGCAACAGCTAATAATCTTACAAATGCTACTGCAATAGCTGGCTCTGTAGGTACTTCTAATTCATTGGTACTTGGAAATCAACAAATTGCAACAACGACTATCTACGGACAACAACAAACAGGCTCGGACATCCGCTTAAAAGACAAAATCGCCGCAAATCCTTATGGCTTGAATTTGATAAAACAAATACCAACTTATACTTACGAGTACAAAACCGTGCCTGGCAGAACGCGTATAGGTATCATGGCGCAAGATTTAGTAGGTTTGGAGCGCAAAATGGGCGTAAAGTTTCCATTTTTAGAAACACCTACTGATTTGGAAAATGGTCGCTATGCGGTATCTTATACCGAACTCATCACGCCACTCATAGAGGCTACAAAAGATCTTTCAAAACTCAATGATGCACAACAAGTAAAAATAGATGATTTACAAAAACAATTGGATAAGCAAGCAAGGGATATAGAGGAATTGAAGGCGATGATGATAGTATTATCGAAAAAGTAATGGATTGTATAACTCTGTCAGGGTTCAAAACCCTGACAGAGTTTAGGAAATAACAATAAAATAAAAAAAATATGCGTAAAATA
>JAYUJV010000485.1:0-5744 GCA_043764975.1 Saprospirales bacterium | reverse complement strand
TGATGCTGTCGCGTTGCTCATAAATCGCGCTCGCCCACTTGCTATACACGAATAGTCGCGGACTCAGATTCGAGAGTTTTACGAACTCCATCACAGCTTGTTTTTTCCAAGATTCATCGTCCCATTTTCCGTAATTTTTACCTTTGTAAGTAAACGTAAACTCCTGCGAAAGCTCATCACAACCAGACTGACGGATGCTCAATTCGGTTTGCAAACTGTCGCTAAAATTCACGACTTCGAGGCCTTCTTGCTGCGTAATGGCAAATGTTTTTGACTTTATACCCGGCAAATTGGGTTCTCCAAATATCGGTTCGGGTTTTCCGAATTTACATTTGTCCCACGAAAAACCTTGTTTTTCTGTTTTTGTTTCGCAAGCAAAACATACAAGTGAAATACAAATCAATATCAAATTTTGCTTTATCATATCTATTTTTAAACTTATTATTATGAAAAATGTTAATGAATATTATTGTTCTTTTTGTTTTTTAGGATTAGATGCAATTTGCCAATTTTCTATTCATTTACTCTATGGTATTAAGTATGTAAGTATTAAGTATTGCAGTTTTCACAATATCTAAGCGCCTAGTTATTAGTCTGTTATCTCGACTTGAATACTTGATACTCAAATACTTAATACTTTTAGACAAATACAAAAAACTGAACGTACAATGTATTTCTACAAAAAAATTTATAGAACCTAAGTTATTAAATATACTACAAAAGTAAGCACTTTTTTGAAATAAAATAAGAAAAATATAATATGGAAAATTTACAAAACAAGAACGTTTTGATTATTGGCGCAACTGGCGGTATCGGCGTAGAACTCGTGCCTTTGCTCAAAAAAAGCCTCGCAAATGTATATATCACAGGTCGCAACAAAGCAACATTGGAGCATTTGGCAGCAGCCAATAATATACCGAGTAGTCAAATATTTGAGTTAGATATTACGGATTATGAAGCCGTAAATCGTGTAGCGGCTACGATTCATGGCACAATACCACAAGTAGATATTTTGATTAATGCAGCAGGAATTGGCATCATAAAAAGCATCGAAAACCTTGATTATGAGGACTTTAACAAAACAATTGACGTCAATTTAAAAGGTACTTTTCATCTCTTGAAAGCTTTTTTGCCGCCAATGAAAGTGTCAAAAACTGGTCTTATCGTAAATATGCCAGGTGTGCTTGGTAAAACGCCAATGGCAGGTTCGGCAGCATATTCTGCTTCAAAATACGGTATGAATGGTATGTTGAAATCAGTGCGTGAAGAATTGAAACGTACAAATATCCGCATCACAAATATTTATACTGGCGGCACTGATACACATTTTTGGGACAACATTGATTTACCAGTTCAACGCGATAAATTCATTACGGCACAAGAAGTGGCACGCGCCGTTTGGTTTTTATGTCAGCAACCAAAAAGCGGCGTCGTTTCAGAAATGGTCTTGCAACCATTTAATCATCAAGCAATATAAGTTCAGCGGTACGGAGTATTTATTAAAAAAGTTCAGTTTATATAAATTTTAAAGGTTGTATGACAATTTTAATGGAGTGCATAGTTATTGACTTGTTTAAAATTTGTTCTTTAATAATATTCAAAACTTCGTTTCAAATGTTATAAATTTTTCAACACGAATTACACTCGAATTAACGAATTACACGAATCGTAGATAAAAAAATTAAATTTCACAAATTATTGAAATTAAAGTTTCAATTTTGAGCGCAGCAAGTTATAAATAAACTTTTTTAACACCTCATTAGCTGGTTTTATTACAGGATAATTTATTCTTCATAAAATTAAGAAATAATAAAGGTGTAGCTTTCTATTATGTTAATTTAGTAATATTATTTGTAAAAATTGTATTTTTACAAAATATTAAAAAAAATCGTATTTTCTAATTGATTTTACAAAAAATTACTAAAATTCTACACCTTTATAATTACGCTCAAATATAAAAATGTCTTTTAAAGAAAAAATATTAAGCTATCAAAAAAGTGATTGGGTCTTGATTACGATTGCGCTCAATTTGATGGCTCAATTGAGTCTTTCGCCTAGACTTTGGGGCGACGGAAATCGCTATTTTCCGAAAGTAAATTTATTTGAAAACCTCGATTTTGATGTCAATTTTTTAATCATAATTGTAATTTCATTAATTGCTTTTATCTTTTTTTTTCAAAAAAATTATACATCAATCGTCATCATTTGCTTGTTCTGTTTTGCTATTGTATTGGATATCAATAGATTACAAGTTTGGGTTTGGCAGCAATTGTTGATGTTGTTGTTTGGTTGTTATTTGTTTTCGAGTCGTGACAGAACACGTTATTTACAATGGATAATATTAGCGGTTTATTTTTGGTCAGGCTTTCATAAACTCAATCCGTTGTTTGCGACAAACACATTTAAGTGGTTTGTGGAGCAATCTTTTCTAAAATCGTTGGGCGAAATACCTGCGCTTGGTTACGCTTCGGCTTGTGTCGAAATCCTAATTCCAATCTTATTTTTGATTTCAAAAACGCGTCGATTCGGCTTTTATTTGAGCATCATTTTTCATGTTTTTATTTTGGCTTGCTTGAGTCCGATTTCTCAAAATTGGAATCAAGTCGTTTGGCCCTGGAATGTCGCCATGGTCGTTTGGAATTATCTTTTATTTTTTAAAAATGAAGATAATATTTTCGTTTTACCAAGCGAATGGAAACCTAAATTGGCAGCTTATTCTTTGATTTTCGTCTTGGCGGTTTGCCCAATCCTACAATATTTTCAATTATTCGACGAGCAATTGTCGTTCAAGATGTATTCTGGCGATGGTATAGAAGCGACGCTTTGCCTTGAGCCACGCGATGCACAATTATTACCCGAATTTATTCGCTCCGAAGTCTATGTGCCAGAGCAAGATTCGCTCTCCGAAAATATCCGCGTCGTACTCGACGACTGGGCTTTTGCGGAATTGAAAGTGCCACCTTATTACAATGATTTTTCGATAAAAAAAATAGTAGCCTTTTATTGCAGACGTGCTGAATACAAGGAGCAATGCAAAATGGAAGTGCTACGTTACAAATCTTTTGAGGGTTTCAAAGAAGAAAATTTGGTGTTTAGATGCGAAAAGTGAAAATTAAAATAATTAAAGAAATTAAGAAAATTAAGAAAATTAAAGAAATAATTATGCGCTATGAATAATCTTAGAATTGAATATGACAAATCTTGGAAAGATGTTGTAACACATCTTACAGAACCTTTTATTGATTTTTTTCTACATGATCTTTATTTACAAATTGATTGGTCTTTTCCTCCAGAATTTTTAGAAAAAGAGCTTCATAATGCAAAAAACATAAAAAAATCAAATCGAATTGTTGATAAATTAATCAAAGTTCAGTTATTAAATGGCAATGAGCAGTGGATTTTCATTCATTTAGAGTTTCAAACTGATGCGAGTAAATCTATTGGTAACAGAATGTATGAGTATTATCAACTCATTCGTGAAAGGTATGGAAAAGAAATTGTGGCACTCGTTATTTATACAGGAAATGCTGTTCCTAAAATTTATGATACGTATTTTCATGAATATTTTGGAACTTCTATAACATATAAATTTAATAGCTATATTGTTTCACAACAGTCAGAAGAAATGTTGTTGTCAAATGACAATCCATTTTCACTTGTTGTTTTATCCAATTTATATTTATTACTTTCAAAGAATGATAATTCTAAAAGGTATGAGTTTAAGAAAAAGCTATACGAATTGGGTAGAAATAAATCGTATAGTGTTGACAATTTAGCAAAATTGCTTATATTTGTATCAGAATTAGTAAAACTTCCTTTTGAACTTGAAAAAAAGTTTGAAAACGAAGTCATTAAATCAAATTATAAAAATGCAAATGATATGTACAAGAATTTAAGTCAAGGTAGCAAAACAATGGTGAACACAATTGTTGAAAATGTTTTTGGCGAAAGTTATGAAAATGTCAAAGCTAAGCAGGTAAAAGTAGAAGCAGAACTAAAACAAGTTGATGCACAATTATCTAAGTCGATTGTATTGTTGTTTCAACGAGTCGGAATGTCTGCCGAAGAAATTGCTGAACATTTGGGTACGAATGTAGATTTGGTTAAGCAAGTTTTAAAAAAGAATGAAATCAATATTTAATTGAAATTATAGAAGACTAAATTTCATTTATAATTATTAAAAAAGCCTCACAACGTTTCCGTTGCGAGGCTTTTTTTATTGTAATTTTATTTATAAAATAAATTTTGATATGCGTTGATTAAAACATATAACGTACACCAACTTGTCCTTGCCACAAATCTTGTAGGTTTGTAGTGCGAGTGAAAGTAGAATAGTTCAATACATCTGCGCCACTTGCATCTTTGATAGGAACAAACTGAACGCCAGGTATTTTATCAATATCCAATGGAAGCGCTTTACCGCCTTTATCCAATGCTGGGCGTAAAATCGCTGAATTGTTTGGACGATAACCAACACCAGATTTACCATTTGTAAGCAAACTTCCGATGTTGAATATATCAAAACGTAGTTGAACTGTATGTGATTTACCAGCAATCATGGGCTTAAATTCTTGAACAATGTTCAAATCGATACGCGAAACCCAAGGGAAAACCGCACCGTTACGCTCTGTATATTTGCCTTTGCGTGATGTCAAATATTCGTCTTGCGCGATGTAAGTATCCAAAGCTGCTGCTTGTGCTGCTGCTGTGAATTGGACTGTTCCGTCAGCCTTTAAGATGTCTTTAAATTTCAAATCACCAGCTGCATTTGGTACAAATATCAAATCATTTGCGAAACTGTCGCCATTAAAGTCACCACCATAAGCATAAGAAAAACGACCTTGATTGTAGGCTTCGCCTAAGAGTGAAATTTGTGTTGCTGCACCAAAGTTGCCAAATAAATTGTAGTCAAAACGATAAGTCGCTGCACCAATGATACGGTGACGTTGATCGTTGTTTGAGTAAGACAAATCTGGATAATTGTTACCATTTACTGATAAATTATCTCTCCAGCTCGAAAATGCGATTGAACCTGCGCTGATATAGTCACGTGATGTACCATAATTGTAAGCAATCATTGCATATAAACCTTTATCGAATGTTTTTTCAACTTTTGCTGTCACGAAATAACCGTAGCTATTGCCGATGTTTTTCAAAACCGTGGCATCAGTCACATAAGATACGTTTTTGGTATTGTCATAACGTGGACGTTTATCCGGACCAGCGAAAGTTCCAATTGGATTTTTCAAGTTTGCTTGGTAGTAATTTACGTCATTCAAGGTCTTTGAATACATCGCTTCTACGGTTGCAACCAAACCAAAAGGCAACTTGTGATCTATCGCCAAACTACCACGCAATACTTGTGGGAATTTGAAATTGTCTTCAGTTGCTGCAATATTGTATGATTTTGCAGGACGAGAAACTGTTGTAGGAATAAATTTATCCACATCACCCGAAAAAGGATATTTTTTTGTTGTTACAAAAACCTTTGTCGTCGTATTTGTTACATCAGATACTTGACCACTCAAAACACCATTGTTTGATGCTTGGTTGGCTAACCAAACAAATGCTGGACGACCAGAGAATAAACCTAAACCACCACGAATTTGAGTTGTTTTGTCCTTGAATACGTCCCAGTTGAAACCTACACGTGGAGAAAAATTCAAGTTTGGTTTTGGCAAATTTACTGTCGATAACGAAGTTTTTTGACTACCATAAGTCGTTGTGCCGTCAGCATTAGTGAT
>JAYUJV010000484.1:0-5754 GCA_043764975.1 Saprospirales bacterium | reverse complement strand
TATTTTTATTTATAATTTATAATTGCTTTAAAACCAATTGTTTTTATATATCTGTTGTATTTCATTTTTTCTATAAATTTCATTTTATTATGTCACATAATTTTTATTTCATTGTATAAATAATTATTTACAAAAAAAAACCGCTTTAAGAATCAAGATCCTTAAAGCGGTTTAATTAATATTTTTTGAACAACTTAGCTTTACATAGAAAGAGTTAAATTTCCTTGTATTTGTTCAATCTTCAGTACAATTCGCAATAAGCAATAAACAAAATTTGCCGAAAATCGTTGTTTTTTGCCAATTGTATATTGCCTATTGTAATTAAATTCTACTTAAAACATATTGAACTCCACGCGACGATTTTTTGCTCTACCTTGTGTGGTCGAGTTAGTTTCGATTGGTGTTGTGTCCCCATATCCTTTATACGTCAATCTATTGGCACGTATGCCTTTTGAAACCAAATAATTGAATACCGCTTTTGCACGCGCATCCGACAAACGCATATTGGCATCTGCATTACCTACATTGTCCGTATGGCCGCCGATGTTAAAACTATTGCCAGCACCGCTTCTGATCATATAGCTGTAAACTCTATTCAATATCGTATATGAACTTTTTGTAATCACTGAACTACCTGTTTCAAACTGAATACCATAAAGTGCTTCTTGAAATACTGCAGAAGTTTCAGAGTTGATTGCACCAGTGTAAGTCGAAATTGGCTCACTGATAACCGTTTCTACACTCGAGTTAGTAGTCTGAATTGGTTCAACTGTTTTTACAACTTCGGGCATAGTTGCAATACCTGAAGCAGGACAACCACCATTCACTTTTTCGCCTTTTTCGGTTGGGCATTTATCATCTTTATCCACGATACCATCGCCATCAGTATCTTTCGGCGGGCAGCCATTTTCTTCGACTGTACCAGCTACTGTCGGACATGAATCAAATTTATCAGCAATGCCGTCACCATCTGTATCGGGACAACCACCAAATTTTGCTAAACCTCTTGCATTTGGACAATCATCATTGGAGTCAATGATGCCATCACCGTCCGTATCGGGACAACCAGCGTATTTAGCATCGCCTGCAACATCGGGACAATTGTCGAATTGGTCTGCAACACCATCGCCATCACGATCGGGACAACCATCAAGGTAAGATACGCCTTTTTCGTTCGGGCATTTATCTAACCTATCCGCTACGCCATCACCATCAAAATCGGGACAACCTTTAGTAGAAGCCTTGCCTGGCAAATATGGACAAGCATCTTCTTCGTCCACGATGCCGTCTTTATCCGCATCGCGCTTATAATCGAAACGATAACCAAGCAATACATTTGCTGTATAATACCAATCGTTCTTTTTACTATCAGCAGTTTGGCTGACACCATCTATATAGTCCGTAAATGTTTTACGGAAATTTCCTTCTACGCCCAATGTCACACGCTCACTTAAATCATAACGAACACCAGCACCAAATGGTATTACTAAATGTGTATATTTTTTATTCGCTTGGTCAATCGCAATATCAGCAAGGTTAGAGTTGGTGTTGCCAAGTGCAAAATCAACAGTCGGCTTCGTGTACAAATAACCCACTCCTGCATTGACGTAAGGTGACAAGATTCTTCTGAATTGACCTGGGCCGTCCTTGTAACGTCTTCTGCCAAATGGCTCCCATTCCAACGTAAGGTTTGCATCATAAATTAATGACTTGAACGAAAAATTACGTCCAGCATGGCTTACTCCATAATTCAAGTCTGAGCCTCTTACTTTTGATGCTTGTAAATTTAAACGAGTAGAAAATACATCCGAAAAGTAATAACGACCAAAAATTCCGCCACCAGGATTGACCGCTTTCAAAAAGAATTGTTCGCAGTGTAAATCGCCAGTATAAACGGCTGCACCAGCCAAAAGGCCGATTTCCCAAGCACGATGCTTTGATTTTGATACCTTATCAATCGAGGCATCTGTTTGTAATGTTGTTTGCGCGCTTCCTCCAAAGCTCAACAACAAAACGAGGGTTTGTAAAAGTAATTTTCTCATAATTTGTGTTTGAATATATATGTTTAAAAAAGTAAATACACACAAAATCAGTTCATGGAACTTCATGAACTATCTAAAACTATTCGCGGGGGGAATAAAAAAGAAAGGGTTATTGGGTTTTGAATTACAATTGTATTGTTATGCAAAAGTACTTCTTTTGACGAAAAGACCGCAACTTAGACACATTTTATAATGAATATTTATTTTTATTATAAATAAATTATAAATAAGAAAACGATAACTAGCTTATTATCAAGTAGTTAAAAAAATAATAGAAAAAAATATTTTTTATTTTTTATTTTAAATACCATGTCACAAAACTTAAATAGTATATATTTTTTTATAACAAAACATCACATTATACAATTTCTGCAAAAACCAAAATGTTACGAATTATTTAAAAATGAAATAAAAAAACTATTTTTTTAATAAATATTGTATTTTTGCACGCTTTTTGAAACTATACATTATGGAAAAAACACTTAAACAATACGACGACATTGTTGTTAAATGTCGTGACATTTATACTAAAAAAACAACAGACTATGGCACTTCGTGGCGCATCCTACGGCCTAGTTCTATTACGGATCAGTTGTTTATCAAAGCCAGACGGATTCGGAGCATCGAAGAACATGGCGAGCAAAAGATTGCCGACAGCATCACAGGCGAGTTTATGGGTTTGGTAAATTATTGCGCCATTGGGCTCATACAGTTACAAGCCACTGATAATCAAGCACTTGAACTTGATCACAAAGTTGCAGTACAACTTTATAACCAAAAAATAGACGAAACGCGTACCTTAATGATGGCCAAAAACCATGATTACGGCGAAGTTTGGCGCGATATGCGCGTGAGTTCTATGACGGATTTGATTCTTCAAAAACTACTTCGCGTAAAGCAAATAGAAGACAATAAAGGCTCAACCTTGATTTCGGAAGGCATAGACGCTAACTATCAAGACATTATCAATTATAGCATTTTTGCATTGATTTTATTGAGTGAAAACAAGTAAAAATTAAGTTAAAATTGTCGGTTAGTCTTTTTTTGTCGGTTAGTCGGTTGGTCAAAATTGTCAGTTAGTCTTTGATAATCAACAATACAAACTTTTTAATCGTATATAATTTTGTCCCAATACTTAATAAAAACTGAAAACTTCGGAGAAGTATTAGGGAATACGTTGCGTTAGGTTTTACTCTACGATTAGTGTTTTTTTATTTATAAAAATCATTCGTTTTCATTGTTTATCTAGTATTTTTTTATTCGTGTATTCGTGGCTAAAAAACATCTTATGTAGTATTTTTTAGCCACGAATACACGAATATTTTACATAAAGAAGTAATAATGATAACGAATGTTATTTTACAAGTAAAATAATTACACTAATTGGAGTTCTCCGAAGTTTTCAAAATTTTCTTGAATTATGCCAAAAGCCCTTAAAGCCAAATTAGAAATAAAGTTTTTAAATAAAGAAAAATTGTAATTATAAATATGTCAATCATCGCTATTTTATCGGTTCTTGCTTTTGTGGTTTATCTGTATTTCAAGATAAAAACAGAAGTACACATTATGCAGCAAAATTCTTATTTCAATAGCCGCTATTGGGCTTGGTTTGTGTCGAATTGGCAAAAACGAATTTTGTGGTGGGAGCTTTTGCCACTCGTTGGTGCAGTGTTGTCCATGTTTTTTTACGAAAGTAATTTGACTGTGAGCATGATTGGCGGTGGCTTGGTCGTTGCAGGTTTGCTATATGGCAGCTACAATTATGCTACCGAAGTACAGAAAAAAGCACTGACCATCACACCGCGCGTTCGCCGATTGATGGCTATGTGTTTTGTGGTTATGGCTTGTATTTCGTTGGCGATTTGGTATTTCGTAGCGGCTTGTCATTGCAATTATTTTTATATTTTAAGTACCATTTTTTCTCCGTTTGGCTTGATGTTGAGCGCAGCGTTTATCTCGCCACTCGAAAAAAGCATCAACCAAAGTTACGTGAATGACGCTAAACGCAAACTTGCTTCCATGACGCAATTAACGGTGATTGGCGTGACTGGTAGTTACGGAAAAACAAGCGTTAAACACTTTTTGGCGCGCATCCTTTCCGAAAAATATGACGTGTTGCACACGCCTGGTAGCGTGAACACGACCTTGGGCGTGGTGCGTATTATCCGCGAGCAACTGAAACCAACGCATCAAATTTTTATAGCCGAAATGGGCGCAAAAAAAATGGGCGACGTAAGAGAAATATGCGACCTTGTGAAACCCAATATGGCGATTTTGACCGCCATCGGCCCAGAGCATCTGGATACGTTTGGCTCTATGGAAAATGTGCAGAAAGGAAATTTTGAACTCATAGAAAGCCTCGATAACAAGGGAAAAGGCTTCTTGAACGCCGATTATGACTTGGTAAAGGCTTATAACAAGCAAAATACAACGCTACAATATTATGGTGTACAAGATCAATCGGCTGATTATACGGCTACGAATGTGATTTATACCGCAACAGGAATGCAGTTTGACGTGCAGCACAAAGGTCAAAAAGTAGTGACGCTCGAAACCAAATTATTGGGCGAACACAACGTGTCGAACATCGTTGCGTGCGTGGCGATTGCCTTGACGATGGATATTGAACCCAACCGAATTGCGTATGCAGTGCGTAATTTGCAGCCTGTGCAACATCGCCTCGAAATCAAGCGTAACCCAGGCGGCATCACGATTATCGACGATGCGTTTAACTCGAATCCGACTGGCTCGCGTATGGCGCTCGAAGTCTTGGCAAAGGTGCAAGGCAACACAAAAATCGTCATCACGCCTGGCATGATTGAGCTTGGCAACGAAGAATATGAATACAATCGAAAATTTGGGACATATATGCTCGGTACTTGCGATTATGTAATTTTGGTTGGTCCAAAACAGACCAAACCGATACAAGATGGCTTACGAGATGTTGGCTTCCCGACCGATAAAATATATGTAGCCAAAGACTTACCAGATGCGACACAACACTTGCGTAGCTTCGTGCGCGCTGGCGATGTCGTGTTGTATGAAAACGATTTACCTGATACGTATAAGGAGTAAAAATTTGTCAAATAGTCAGTTTCTATGAAAAGAGAAATATATAAATACCGATTCGAGGTGTCGTACCTACGGCACTTAATATATTTTTAGGTGTTTTTTATAATCTACCGATATGTCATGCCTATGGCATTTGTTATGTTAGAAATGCCATAGGCATGACATATCGGTAAACAGACAAAAGCTCCGAATCCTTTTTTGAACGCCGTAGGTGTGACACATTTGAGTATATATTTAATCCTATATTATGAGCGTTTAACTGTGTAAAACATTAAAAATCAATTATTTAAGTTAAAATATAAATGTCAGAAACAAATAATAATTTTAAAGCTGCACCAATACATTGGGTTATACTGATTGGATTGAGTTTGGTTTGGGGCTGTTCTTTTTTATTTATAAAAAGAGGATTAGAAAGTTTTTCGGCCATACAAGTTGCAGCGTTGAGAATGGGGATTTCTGGCGTCGCTTTTATACCATACATCGCTTTTCGCTTGCACAAGATTGATTGGTCGAAGTGGAAATATTATTTACTTGTGGGTTTGTTGGGTAGTGCGTTGCCAGCCATACTTTTTGCGATGGCGCAAACGCAAGTCAATAGCTCGGTATCAGGCGTTCTGAATGCACTTGCGCCACTATTTAC
>JAYUJV010000483.1:0-2172 GCA_043764975.1 Saprospirales bacterium | reverse complement strand
CGTTGAGATTTTGTCAAGATTTCGATTCTATTTTCTTTTTTAAAATATTGTTCAAATCGCTGATAATCAGTAAGTTGTTTCGTAGAATCTTGCGCTTTGATTGGTTTAGGTGTTAGAGATAAAGATTCTATATTTTTAGCTTTAATAGTGTCCGTAAAAATCGCAAAATTGGATTGAATTTGTTTTACACCGTTTTCATTGCGCTCAATCATTTTTTTATTCAAACTATCTGCTGCTTGATATAGCAATGAAATAGGTTTGGCTTGCGCGCCACTTTTAAATAAACTTTCGTCCGTTCGGCCTTGGTCGAGTTCGCTCATATCAAATATTTTTCGCCAAGACTTGAAAGAGGTTCTGATGTAAGCAAACCGCCGTTTTGGATCGCTCGCTTCTTCATATCTTGTGCCGTTTGTCAAGTCCATGACCAAATATTGTTTTTCGCCAGCAGAGTATATTTTACCGTCTTTTGCAAGCACTTCGCTTACTTTTTCATTGCCGTTTTCAGTTTTTGCTTCGTAAACCATCACATCATGTACGCCAACGTTGTCTTTATCTTTTTTGCCGATACGCATTGTAAATCCACTAAAACTGTCGTTAAAAACGCCTTCTTCGATACTCAAAGTCGGTTTTTGGCGACGTAAATCATACAATCTTGAGTTGTACCGAACTTTCGCCCAAGGCGATAACACGTTAGAACATAAAAAAGACATAATACCTATTATAGTACATGTCAAAAAAAGCGGTCGCATGACGCGAAGCAACGAAACACCAGCAGATTTCAGACTCGATAACTCAAAATGCTCGCCTAAATTTCCTAATGTCATTACTGACGATAACAAAACGCCAATCACGAGTGCCGATGGCACAACGAAAATGGCAAAATAAAAGAGAAATTCTAAGATGATTAGAAGGCCTGCGCCTTTTCCCATGATGTCGTCCATGTACAACCAAATATTTTGCATCAATAACACAAACAAAGCGATGCTAAATGACACAATAAATGGTGGTAAAAATAATTTTATGACGTATGAATCAATTTTTTTCAACATAGTTTAGTTTACTTAGTCGCAAAGATATATATTTGTTACTTAATTTGAAATAGAATAACATAATGATAACAGAAGAAAAACAATTCGATAACAAAAAAGCGTACTTGACCATCTTGGTTGCGGCACTCGGCTATTTTGTGGATATTTACGATTTATTGCTGTTCAGCATCGTTCGGAAACCGAGTTTGAAAGATTTGAAAGTGCCAGATGATCAATTGGCCAATGTCGGATTATTGCTCTTGGACTGGCAAATGGTCGGTTTACTGATTGGTGGCTTTTTCTGGGGAATTATGGGCGATAAAAAAGGCAGACTTTCCGTTTTATTTGGCTCAATATTGATGTATTCTTTAGCAAATTTAGCCAATGGATTTGTACAAGATATTGAAACTTATAAGGTGTTACGATTCATAGCTGGCATCGGATTAGCTGGCGAATTAGGCGCAGGTATCACGCTCGTAAGCGAGATGATGAGTAAAGAAAAACGCGCTTATGGCACGACCATTATGACTTGTATCGGCATTTTGGGCGCTGTATTGGCGTACTTTGTGAGTCAAATATGGGACTGGCGTTTTGCCTATATATTTGGTGGCGTGATGGGTTTGGCTTTGTTGTTGTTACGGGTTTCGTTGAGCGAAAGCGGGTTCTTTAAATCTACGGTAGATCAGCATGTTTCGAGGGGAAATTTCTTTGCATTATTAAAATCTAAAACCTTGTTTTTCAAATACTTATACTGTAATATGCTTGGTTTACTGACTTGGTTTGTCATCGGAATATTGGTAACTTTATCTCCCGAAATTGCTAAAAATTGTTTTGGCATGACAGCTGAAATTAGCGGTGGAAAAGCAATCATGTGGTGTTATCTTGGCACATCGTTGGGTGATTTGGTAAGCGGATTATTGAGCCAAATTTTGAAAAGTCGTAAAAAATCGCTTTGGATATTCGTAATTATGTCTGTATTTGCCATGATGTTTTATTTGATGTCGGATTCGACCACGACTTCCAATATGTTATACGGTAAAATATTTTTCTTAGGTTTTGCAGTCGGATATTGGGCCTTGTTTGTGAGTGTTTCGTCAGAGCATTTTGGCACTAATTTGAGGGCAACCGTAACGACTACCGTTCC
>JAYUJV010000482.1:0-2174 GCA_043764975.1 Saprospirales bacterium | reverse complement strand
TTTTTAGTTATTGTTAAAAAATCTACTTCTTTTAAAATTTTGTGGAGTAAATTTAATGTGATTGTTTTGTCGCCAATTAGTCTATGGTATAAAGTATGGAAGTATTAAGTATTGTAGTTTTTACAATGTCTAAAAGGTTCATTATTAGTTTGTTATCGCAACTTGAATACTTAATACTCAAATACTTAATACTTTTGAAAGAACTAAAAAATTTAATTCAACTCTCCGACCATCAACTCAGGTTTTACCCATTCGTCGAATTGGTCGTTGCTCATAAACTTAAATGTAACAGCACCACCAGGGAATTTGCTCTCATCGAGTGGCAAAGTAGTTGCCGATTCGCGGAGCGTAAGACCGTTTTTGTGGGCGTGTTGCGCTACGGCAGCAGCGTTGTAATAACCGATTTTTGTATTCAAAATCGTCACGAGCATCAACGAGTTATCAACGTGTTTCTTGATGTTTTCGCGTAATGGCTCTATACCGATAGCGCATTTATCATTAAAAGAAACACAAGCCTCGCCAATCAAGCGTGCTGAGTGTAAAAAATTATAAATCATTACTGGCTTGAACACATTGAGTTCAAAATGTCCCATGGCGCCGCCAAAATTGATAGCGACATCGTTACCCATCACTTGTGCAGCAACCATCGTGATGGCTTCGCATTGCGTAGGATTCACTTTGCCAGGCATGATAGACGAACCAGGCTCGTTGTCAGGAATATGGATTTCGCCGATACCGCTACGTGGTCCCGAAGACAACATACGAATATCGTTCGCAATTTTCATCAAACTCACCGCTACTGTTTTGAGTGCGCCATGCGATTCTACGATAGCATCGTGCGCCGCGAGCGCTTCAAATTTATTTTCGGCCGTTATGAAAGGTAAACCAGTCAAGTCCGCAATGTGTTTGGCCACATTTTCGGAATATCCTTTTGGCGTATTGATACCAGTACCAACGGCTGTGCCGCCCAATGCCAATTCAGATAAGTGCGCCAAGGTATTTTTTATCGCTCGTAAACCATGATTGAGTTGAGAAACATAGCCTGAAAACTCTTGCCCAACTGTCAATGGCGTTGCGTCCATGAAGTGTGTACGCCCAATTTTGACCACATCATTGAAAGCAGCTGATTTTTGCGCCAAGGTGTCGCGTAGCAATTCGAGACCAGGAATTGTCGTTTCCATCAGCATTTTGTAGGCTGCGATGTGCATCGCTGTTGGAAAAGTATCGTTCGAGGATTGAGATTTATTGACATCGTCATTTGGATTGATGACTTTCTTTTCGTCTGCGAGCGAGCCGCCTTGCAACACGTGCGCACGATAAGCGATGACCTCGTTGCAATTCATATTCGATTGCGTGCCAGAACCAGTTTGCCAAACTACAAGCGGAAACTGATCGTGAAGCGAGCCAGTCAAAATTTCATCACATACTTGACCGATGAGGTCGCATTTTTCTTTTGGCAATATACCTGCATCAAAATTCGTCAGAGCAGCAGCTTTTTTGAGGTAAGCAAATGCAGTGATAATTTCTTTTGGCATCCGATTGATGTCTTGCGCTATCTTAAAATTTTCGATGGAGCGTTGCGTTTGCGCGCCCCAATATACTTGAGCTGGTACGTGAACCTCGCCCATAGTGTCTTTTTCTATACGATATTCCATGTTATTAAAATTTAATTTTTTGCAGAATATTATTTAAAAAATGGTTACTAATTCTACTTTGGCACTCTGGAAAATCGTTTTTGTAACACATGAAACGTAGATAAATTTCAACACGAATTTCACTCTAATTAACGAATTAACACGAATCGTAGATAAGATATTAAATTTCACAAATTATTGAAACTAAAGTTTCAATGTTTTGTGCAGTAAATTTTGATATTTTTGATTTTATAAAATTTGATAAACAGAGTGCCAAAGTAGAACTAAAAGTCATAAAAAAAGGAATAATCATCATTTTTATTCATAAAAAATTGACAATTATTCCTTTTGGTTTTAAATTTCAGCATAGTAGCATGCTACTATGCTACAGAAGCGTGCATGGCATCTACGATAGATTTCAAGATAATGAACATCGGAATACGACCTTCAACCGTGATGAAATCTACGTCATCTTCTGGATCATCTGGATCTTCTTCAGAGATGGCGTCTTCGATGAAAGCCAAGAGGTCTTCTTGTGGG
>JAYUJV010000481.1:0-5795 GCA_043764975.1 Saprospirales bacterium | reverse complement strand
ATCTGAATTGTGGTTATCAAGGTTTGGTGGTGGCATCGTTCAAAGATCCTGCAAATCCAGTGTTGCTCGGCACGCTGACGACTTACAAAAATCAAGGTTATAATCACTCTTGTTACTTGACAGAAGACAGTAAACACCTCGTGATGTGCGATGAAACGCATGGCTCGCCAGTGAAGCTAGTTAGTGTTGCAAAACTAGACGATATACAAGTGGTGAGTGAGTTTAGCGCAGAATCTTCGGCGACACAAATCGTTCATAATCCGATAGTTAGAGGAAAATATAATTACAGTAGTTATTATTTTGATGGCTTGACTGTACACGATATTTCAAACGCAAAAGCACCAAAACTGGCTATGCACTACGACGAGTGTTCGATTCCTGATGCTAAAAGTTACGCAGGTGCATGGGGTGTTTATCCCTTGTTGCCATCGAAAAGAATTTTGTTGTCGGATATGCAAAAAGGAATTTATGTACTCGAAGGCATCGAAAAAACAATCGCTACGGCTACCAATGAACTTACGGAATCGAACATCAATATCCAACTTTTTCCTCAACCAGCTGATGCAGTTTTGAATGTCGATATTCAAAATAGTGGAGAAAACGAAAACCTAACACCTACAATTATTGACTTGCAAGGCAAAATTATTAAAACTTTTTTAATTACAAATATTAACAACGGTCGCCAAACTTTATCGCTCGATACGGCTGATGTGCCGATTGGTTTGTATGTGTTGCAACTGAAAGGCTCTGAAATAAATTTAGTTCGTAAAGTGTTGATTGTTAGATAGTTATTTTTTTTAAAATTAAGAAAATTAAAGAAATTAAGCTAATTAAAAAAATAGGTAACTACTTAGCCATTCATCGAAAAATGTGAGATTTATAATATTTTGCTAAAACTCAATACAATTTGCAATGAACAATAAGCAAAAAGGCCGATAATCGTTGCCTTTTGTATATTGCAAATTGGAACTGAAAATACCCAAAGCTACAAATTTTACTGTTTACTCGAATAATACCTAAGTATTTACAAAAATAGATTGTATGACAATTTTAGTGGAATCAAAATTTCAAGCAAAATTATTTTTAGTAAAAGTTAATTTCAAGAAAAAAAACATAAAAATCGAAGATTTTTATGCGCTTACTCTGCGTTCTCTGCGCCTCTGCGTAAAAAACAATTGCAATAAGCAATTAAAATCTCCAAATGAGCATTAATGTAAGTGGATAAAATACCCTCTACTACAATTGTCATACAATCAAAAAATAAAAAATTTTTAAGCTATTTTTTTTACAAACCATTCATTATCAATTGTTTAAAAATTAAAATAAAGTTACAATAACTTATGTTTACAGGAATTATAGAAACGATGGGCGAAGTGCTGTCTGTCAATCATCGTGGTAGCAACGTTGATTTTAGGATAAAATCGAGTATATCAAAGGACTTGAAAATAGATCAAAGCCTTGCGCACGATGGCGTTTGCCTTACAGTAACTGCTTGCGATGAAGCTACACATACCGTTACGGCCATAGAAGAAACCTTGCTCAAAACCAATTTGAGTACTTGGGTAGTTAATCGAAAAATCAACCTCGAACGTGCTATGGTAGCTGGCGCTCGCCTCGATGGTCATATAGTGCAAGGTCACGTGGATAGCACCGCAACTTGTATTAACATCGAAGATCGCGATGGCAGTTGGAACTATACTTTTAGATATTTGCCAACCGAATTACATATTTTGGTCGATAAAGGTTCGGTTTGCATCAACGGCACGAGTTTGACTGTTGTGAATCCGATTAAAGACGAATTTATGGTTTGCATCATTCCATATACTTACGAAAACACAATTTTTCATCAAATAAAAGTTGGCGACGAAGTGAATATTGAATTTGATATTATCGGAAAATATATTGCCAAATATGCGGCGGCTTATAAAGGCATTTAAAATCCATGAAAAAATCCAATTTAGGATTGATAAGTTTTTTATGCTCTAAACTTCTATATGTAAGGATTAAAGTATGAATTACCACAAAAAAAATCCCTTTCAGTTTGCTGAAAGGGATTTTTTTATGAACTAAATTTTTATCTCAATAAATAAACATCGCCTCGGTAGAGTAATTTTACGTTGTCTAAAAACTCGACTTCTATGATATACACGTAAGTATCTTGAGTGGCAGGTTTTCCGCGGTGATTGCCGTCCCAACCAATGTCGTAGGCTTGTGCAGGTGTGAAGCTAGTATTTTGATCAAAGATGAGTTCGCCCCAGCGGTCGTAGATTTGCATCATGTTTATTTTCAAAACACCGACACCAGCGAATACCCTAAAGATGTCGTTTGTACCATCAGCATTAGGCGAAAAAGCGTTGGGAACGAAAATATTACGTTCTTTATCGACCTCTACTAATACTTCATCAAAACCAGAACAGCCCATCGAATCCACGACTACGAGTTTATATTTTGTATCTTCAAGCGGCACGCAATATGGTTTTTTGCAAGTCGTGCATGACAAATAAGTGCCAGGCGTATATAAATACGACGCAATGCCAAACTCCGAACCGATATTCGGATTGAGTCTGATACTATCGCCCAAAGCAACGGTTTTGTCCACACCAAGATTGACCGTTACTTGTTTTGGTTGTTCGATATAAATCGAATCTTCAGTAAAACAGCCGTTTGGATCAAAAACCTTCACGGTATGCGGCCCACCTTGTGCCGAAAGCGAATCTTGACCTACGCTACCATCATCAATCGTGAACGTATAATTGGCTAGGTTTGTGCCAACACCACCTTTCGCATCAATCAATTTTACGACCGTCGAATAGCCAAAACATTGCGGTCGCGCAATAGGCGCTAACGTAAACGTGATGGGTGGCGGAGCAGAAACGATGTACGAAGTATTGGAGCTACAACCATTCACATCCGAAACTGTAATGGTATAAATACCTGGCGAAAGATTAATCGCCACAGCCGTATCCGACACTGCAGGATTCCATTTATAAGTCATCGAGCCTTTTGTGCCGCCTGTGAATTGTACCGAAACGATACCATCGTTTGAGTTACTACAAGTCGAGTTTTGGGTTTGTGCAGGCACAATACTTGCTTTCAATTCGGCAGGTTGCGCCAAGAAAACAGCCGTATCGAGCGCGCAACCGTTGTTGTCTGTTATGGTTAAGATATAATTTCCTGAGCCAATATTTTTGATGTTTTTATCGGTCACACCAGTATCCCATTTGTAAATATATGGATCTTGACCGCCTTGTGCTTCAACGGTTAGTTCACCGTCTTTTGTACCAAAACAAGTTGGTTTTACGGTTGTCACTTTACTCAATTCGAGTTTTGGTGGTGCCGGTATTATCAATGAATCTGTGATATTACAATTCTCATCTTTGATTAAAATCAGTTGTTTGCCTTGACATAAAAAACCGTTGCTACTCGATGTGCCGACGTTTACGCCGCCAGTCGAAAGCCAAGTAAATGTGTATGTGCCAGAACCAGTTCCACCGCTTGCGCTAATATTTGCGAGTCCATCGCAAGGGATTTGTCCGTTACATTTTACAGGTTTTATATTATCAATCGTCATTTTTATTTTAGAAGGATCGTTGAGCGTAACGCTCAATTTTGCTGGCGCACAACCTTTTTGATCTGTCACTTCAAATTCAAAAACACCTGCTTTGAGGTTAGAAATAACCGCAATGGGCGCTGTTGTAAAATTAGGATCACCTTGTTTTTTCCATTTATAAATATAAGCTGGATTTCCACCCGAAATGCCTACAAGCGAAATTTGCCCATCGTCATTACCAGGGCAAGTTGGATTTTTTAGTGTTGTATCAGCAATCGCAATTGGCGCTGGTGCAATGACATAAGCGGTGTCAATATCCGCACAAGTTTTGTTGTCTGTTACCGTAATTACGTATTTGCCAGTTGTCAAATTATTGATTTTTGCACCTGAATATGTTTTACCATCTGTCAGATTTGTCCAACTGTAACTCGCAATAGTTGTACCTGCTGCTGCCGTTACTTTAGCTTCTAATGAGCCATTTGTACTGTTGCTACAATCTACTTTTGAGGTATCAATTGCCGCAATTTTCGGCCCATTCGGATTCGTGACTGCTACATTGAATGCTTTTGTACAACCATTGTCGTCAGTAACCGTTACTGCATAAAAGCCAGCTTTCAATCCTGTCAATGAAGGTGTCGTAGCGTTATTAAATTTCCATTTATACTTGTATTGACTACCAGCGTTTAGTTTTCCGCCCGAAACGGCCAATGCTACTTCGCCATCAGAACCCGGCGTACACGATACATTCTTTTTAGTAATATTAACCAATATTGAATCAGGCTGCGTAATCGTATAGTCTTTTGACAATACACAACCAACAGCATCCGTCATGGTTACTTTATATGTACCAGCTTTGATGTTTTTTAATGTCCAAACATTACCAGTTACTTGTTGCGTGCCTACGTTTGGCGACCAACTGAAAATATATGGAACAGCAGCAGCTCCACCAACCGTTGTACCCAATAAACTCAATTCGCCTGACTTGTCGCCATTGCAATTGATGTTTTGAAGTACTTGAGTTTGGATATTGATTTGCTTTTTAGCACCAATAAAAAATGTATCTTTAAAAACACAATTGTTATCATCAGTAACGGTCACATAATATGTGCTATTCGTGAGTGCATTGATAGTAGAAGTAGAAGCTGTTAATTTAATACCTGTGCTCCATTCTATTTTGTAGTTGCCACTGAGTGAGCTACCTCCTTGAATATCAACGCTTATGCTACCATCTTTTTTACCTGTACAACTCGCATCAAAAACAGTACGTTTTGAAAACGAAATATATTTTGGCGCAATACTTTGCGAACTCGATGATGTACAACCAGTTGCATCCGTAATGGTTACAGAATATGTACCAGCCAATAACTTGTCAATGACATTGATTGGCCCAACTACACTATTGCTCCAAGCATAAGAATAAGGCGGCGTGCCACCAATGACATTGGCCGTGACGCTACCATTCGCATCGCTCGCACAGGTCGGATCTGTCTTTGAGGTAGAAGCCGCGAGTGGCGATGGAGATTGATATACATTCACGGTACGCGTAATGGTCGTGCCAGTTGCATCGGTAATCGTGACTTCATAATCGCCTTTGCCTACGTTCGGGATTGTAGCCATTGAGCCAGTAATCGCGCCCGCGTTATTCACAGTACCCAACGGAAGTTTTTTCCAACTATATGTATAAGGCGTAGTGCCGCCCGAAGGAATTACTTTTATTTTAGCGTCTGAATTGCCAAAACAAGTAACGCTATCGGCTTGCAAAACCAAGTCTAAACTATTGCCACCAGCAGTAATGTTAATCACACCAGTCGAAAGTTTAAAACCAGCTTGACGGTCGTTTTTATCCGTCAATTCAATCCCTGCGCCAAGGCTTTTGCCGCTAAAAGTCAAAAATGATTTTGTACCAGCTGCACCAATCGCATTGTAACAAATCGTAAACAATTTGCTGCCAGCTGGCAAGGTCAATGGCGTATTCGTCAAATCCGCCCAATTGAACGTAATATAATTGTTAATGCCTGTTTGAGGTGCAAATAAGGTTGCAAACGTGCTATTCAAAGCAGGATTTATGTTTTTAATGCTCGTATATGCAACCACTAACGGATCCCACTCTAAGGCAAATTGCATAGATTGAAGAGCAGTAAAATCTGTCGTTGTGATGTCAGTACAGATTGGACTACCAGAAGAAATGGCAACTGAAGGCGCTTGTAGTTCCGTAAATTGCATCTCGAAAGTCTTGAGCGTACAA
>JAYUJV010000480.1:0-5796 GCA_043764975.1 Saprospirales bacterium | reverse complement strand
GCATTGACATTAAAAGTGCTAAATAATCCAAACAAATGGTTTGGATTATAAACCACTGCTTCATCGAGTTGTACCAAATTTTGGTCTGTATTTCCACCACGCACCAAAAAACCTGTTGTTCCTTCTTGTGCTTGTTGTACGCCTGGTAGGAAATGCAAAATTTTCATTACATCGCGTTCTCCTGCCAAAACAGGCATATTTTTGATGTCACGAATAGGCACATTTATCACGCCGACTTGCGCTTTGCTTACATTATAATCATTCCGAGTTGCCGAAACGACCACTTCGTTGAGCGTTTCGCCATCGTTTAAAAAGAAGTCGAGTGGCGTATTTTTATCTAAAAACAAGCGTTTCCCTTGCGTTTGATAGCCAACATAAGAAATTACGAGGTCAATACTATCTTTATTTGGAAACGAAAAAGAATAATAACCATACTCATTGGTTGTCGTACCGATTTTGATTTGTGGAGCGTAGAGCGTTGCACCAATCAAGGCTTCTTTGCTTTGTGCATCTTTGATATAACCTGAAATGCTAATTTTTTGCGCAAAAAGGGAGTTTTGGGTATAGCAAAACAGCGCAATAGTTAGCACTATTGCATTAATATTTTTTTTCATAATTGAAAATTAATAAGGCGTAATCTAAAATACAGCAACTCTTAGTCTGCTTCAAATACCATTACAAATTACTTTTTCGATTGCTCTATCGTTTGTTGTTTCTGAATCATGGCATATACTTCCTTTGCGTTCTTGATTGGAGTCGCTACTTTGGCAGCTTCTACTGGCGCAAAAATAGTATTCCACTTCACAGCCGACTTATCTTTTATAACCATATTACCATCGTTTTTAGGATCACTTAACATACCACGTCCTTTGAGTAGTTTCCCGTTTTCTAACTTAAACATAATTTCTTCGGACTGAATCGAACCCTCAATCATGTACGTAAAAATAGCGGTAATGATGTCACCAGTCTTTTTACCAGTAAAAAATCCACGACCACCATCTTTTTGATAAGGTTCCCACGCATAATAACCACTTACCCCTTCGCCAGCTATGGTCAATTCTACGGCTGTCACATCTTTTTTATTTTCGATGAGTTCGTAACAAGTTGTGGTAGAAGTAACAGCGTTCGGATCTGTAGTCGGTTTTGGTGTTGGCTCTACTACTTTTGGCACAGCTACTTCCGCTGTTGTCGGTTTGTTGTTTTGGCAAGCGCCAAAAAGTGTTGCTAATGTTAGTAAACTAAAAATAAATTTTTTCATTGTGGAATAGTTTTAAAAAGTGATAAAAGTATAAAAATTAATTTAATATATTGATAATCAAAGTATTAAATATGTTTAATATGAAAATATAATTAAAAATTGTTTCAGATTGCCAAGGACTAACTGACAAAAATGACTAACTGACAATTTTGACAACCATTTATATTTTTGCCACAATCAAGTCCTTATTTTTCTTAATACTCTTTTTAGCACCGCTTACTTTGCCCTCATTTTCTTTGACGAAAGCGCCCCAACCACTAAATTTTTTACCGCCGCCAAGCACGCTATTACTTCTATATTGATGACAAACTGCTGCACCGAGTGCGTCAGTAGCATCGAGCGCGTGTTCGTCGAGTTTTACTTTTAGTACCAATTCGAGCATGGCTGCAACCTGCTCTTTGCTCGCACTACCTTTGCCTGTCACGGATTGTTTTATTTCACGTGGCGAGTATTCCGTTATCCTTTTTCCTTTCGTGACGGCGGCGGCAATCGCTACGCCTTGCGCACGACCGAGTTTGAGCATAGACTGTACGTTTTTGCCAAAAAACGGTGCTTCGATGGCGACTTCGCGAGGATTGTGTATCACGATTAGCTCTTGTATGCGCTCAAAAATACGCTTTAACTTGTCTTGTTGCTCATCGAGATGCACCAAACTGACCACGCCAAGTTCTATCATCACTGCAGTTTGCCCTTGCACTTCTATCACGCCATATCCAAGCACATTTGTACCAGGGTCAATGCCCATGATGCGGTATTTCTCTTTTTCTTTATTTGGTATCGCCAATGGTTAGCAGCTAATTTTGTCTGATTTTTTTCAAAATTTTTTTCTAAAAATCAATATTATTAAATAACTCAAAGATAAAACGCCTGATTTGAGCATTAAAAACCAATCAATCCAAACTTTGCCCTTATCTTTGCTACAAAGAAACACTTTTTTATTTAAAAAATAAAATATTATTAAAATAATTGTTTGTAAATAAAAAATATTATCGTGCGCTCAATTGGTTCATCAAAGTTGTGATGACCGTTGGTATCGCTTATTTGCTTTATAGGCAAGTGTGGGCGCGCGACAATGCACCCGAACTTTGGGTAAGTTTCAAGACCGCTTTTGAAGGCGTGAATGTGTTTTGGTTATTATTGGCTATATTTTCGATGCCCATCAATTGGGGACTCGAAGCTCGAAAATGGCAAAAACTCGTTGAGCAATTTGCGCCTATTAGTTACTGGTCGGCCACAAAAGCGACCTATGCAGGTGCTATGACTGGCACGTTCACGCCTAACCGAGTAGGCGAATTTGGTGGCAAAATATTATGGCTACCAAGCGCTATGCAGGCGAAAGGCATCGTGGCATCGTTTGTGGGTAGCGCGGGTCAATTTATTGCTATTTTGCTTGGTGGTGTGCCGAGTGTACTTTATTTTTTGCATTGCATATATCCCGATTTGCCTACGTTTTGGCTCTGGATGTTGTTCAGCGCTACGGTTTTGCTGCTCATAATCCTTATTTTTTTCTTTTATAACATAGACCTTGTCTTGAAAGTCATCAAACGATTGCCGATACCCAAATTTGCGATGGTTTATGTCGAACATGTTAAAATTCTCAAAAATTATTCATTTCGCCACTTGTCTTTGGCACTTTGGTATTCCATATTGCGTTATATGGTTTATGCGTTGCAATATTATTGTATGCTACGCTTCTTTGACATATCAATCCCTTGGGATGTTGCGATTACGGGCATTGCGACCGTATTTTTGTTTCAGACCATCATACCTTTGCCATCTATCGCAGGTTTGCTGGTGCGCGGCGAAGTAGCGTTGCAACTTTGGGGATTTTTTACGTCTAATCATATAAGTATATTATCGACGACCTTTGGGCTTTGGTTCATCAATGTTATTTTTCCAGCGCTCATCGGTTGGTTATTTATTTTAAATAAAAATGTAGTCCAATCACTTGGTTATGAAGAAATTATTGATGAACAGTAGTCTCTGTTTTTCGCTTTTTATGGTTTGTGCATTTAGCATAGTACCCAATCCAACTCCTGCACCAAAAGGTGGCCCCGATGCTTGTTATATGCCCAATACAACTTTTCAAGGTGGCGAAGTATTGACTTATAAGATGTACTATAATTGGGGGGCAGCTTGGGTTTCGGCTGGCGAAGTTACGTTCAAAGTTCAAGACGAGGGCAACCAATACCATATTTCTGTGGATGGACACACATATAAATCTTACGAGTGGTTTTATAAAGTCCATGATGCCTACGATACTTATCTCGACAAAAACTCTTTGTTGCCTATCGTATCGGAGCGCGATGTGGCCGAAGGCAAATACCGATTGTATGACAAAGTCGTGTTTAACCAAGCCACGCATAGCGCAACTTCATACCGAGGCGACAGCCGTAACGATACCAAAACCAAGACTTTTGATGTAAAAGAATGTATGCACGACATCGTTTCGACCATTTATTATGCGCGCAACGTGGACTACAATCAATATACAAAAGGCATGACTTTTCCTGTAAAAGTATTCATGGATGGCGAGGCTTTTCCTTTGAGTGTAAAGTACAAAGGCAAGCAAAATTATCTTGCATTGAGAGATATGGGGCATTACAACGCCATAAAATTTAGCCCACAAGTCGTGAATGGTCGCGTGTTCAAAGACGGCAGCGAGCTAAATGTATATGTGTCCGATGATCAAAATAAAATACCGTTACTCATCGAATCGCCCTTGTCAGTTGGTTCTGTAAAAGCCGTTTTGAAGTCTTACAATGGCTTGCGATACAGCTTTACTGCAAAAGTGGATTAAGTATTTTATCGTTTGAAAAATGCCATTAGGCATGACATGTTGGTAGCTAATAATTAGAACCCAAGAGCAGCAAAGCGCCGTAGGTGCGACATATTGTATTTGTTTTATTGCAAAATACTTAGCATAATATTTTAATAATCAATTATTTATACATTTATTTTAATAATTATTTAAAATAAAAAATAATATATTTTGAATAAAAATAGTTTGAAATCTGTTTTTTAGAAAGCCTATGAAATCAAAAATACAAGCCTTAGCACAAGCCTTTCATGCCGATACGATTGCGATACGACGACATTTGCACGCACATCCTGAGTTGTCATTTCAAGAAAAAGAAACCGCGAATTTTGTAACACAACAATTGGATTTGCTTGGTATTGAGTATCAAAAAAATGTAGCAGGTTATGGTATTGTAGCGATTATAAAAGGACAAAATCCTGATAGTCAGACCATTGCATTACGTGGTGACATGGATGCGTTGCCGATTACGGAAGCCAACGAAGTGCCGTATCGCTCGCAAAACACAGGCGTGATGCACGCTTGCGGACACGATGTACATACGGCTTCGCTCTTAGGCACAGCGCGTATATTGCAAGCCTTGCGAAGCGATTGGCAAGGTTCAGTAAAGCTATTGTTTCAGCCAGCCGAAGAAAAGCTACCAGGTGGCGCGTCGCTTATGATTGCGGCTGGTGCATTGACCAATCCGACGCCAAGCGTAATCTTTGGTCAGCACGTACACCCATCATTGGCAGTAGGAAAAGTTGGTTTTCGAGGTGGAATGTTCATGGCATCGGCAGACGAATTGTATTTGACCATAAAAGGTCGTGGCGGACATGGCGCTATGCCACATGACACCATAGATCCAGTCGCAATTTCGGCTCAAATCATCGTGGCGTTGCAGCAAGTAGTCAGTAGATATGGCAACCCGACTATTCCGTCGGTGCTGACGTTCGGCAAAATAAATAGTGTGGGCGGTGCAACAAATATTATCCCAGATTCGGTCAAAATAGAAGGCACTTTTCGGACTATGGACGAAACTTGGCGAGCCGAAGCGCATCTCCGAATCCAGCAAATTGCGACAGGTGTGGCACAAAGCATGGGCGCAGTTTGTGAGTGCGTCATCGAAAAAGGTTATCCTGCACTCATCAATCACGAAGCATTGACGGCAGATGCGATACAATATGCGAGCGAATATTTGGGTGCTGAAAACGTAGAAATATTGCCTATCCGAATGACGGCCGAAGACTTTGCGTATTACACGCAAGTGATGCCAGCTTGCTTTTATCGGATTGGTACTGGCAATGTGGAGCGCGGCATCACTTCGCCAGTGCACACCGCTACTTTCGACATAGATGAAGATGCGCTTCGGACGAGTATCGGCTTGATGGCTTATATTGCAATATGTAAGTTAAAAAACGATTTTTCGTTTTAAAATATCTATCCAAACCCTTGCTTTTTATAGAAAACCCTTACCTTTGCAGCACTTTTTAAAAAATAATAATTTAAAAATACAGTTCTTTTTAAATTTTTGTGGAGTAAACAGTGTAACAGTTTTCTCATCAATTATTCTATGGTATTAAGTATATGAGTATAAAATATTGCAATTTTTATAATATCTAATAGGCTCACTATTAGTTTGTTATCTTGACTTGAATACTTAATACTAAAATACTTAATACTTTTGGAGGAATACAAAAAATTTAAAGAACCAAAAATACAGTATAAAAACATGGATTTA
>JAYUJV010000479.1:0-2181 GCA_043764975.1 Saprospirales bacterium | reverse complement strand
TCATTCCATCTATTGGTTTTTGTATCATTGCTGCTTGGTTTATCGTCAAAAAACTACCAACTTGGTTGCCAACTGGCGGCAGTTTGCCGATAGTAAGTGCTGTTTTGTTAGGCGTTATTTCGTTGGGCTTTTCTATCAAAACATTAGATCGCATACCTGATTGGCGCAATGGCGACACGCTCAACGAGTCCTCTATAAAGGTATCGACTGGTAGCGCGCGTGCCAATTTATTTATGGGTACAACCTTGTTTGAGCGTTGGAAAATAACGAAAGACACGAGCGAACGCCGTCGCCTGATTTATGAAAGCGACCGATATGTAAATCGTGCGCTAGAGATTTTGCCAGATTATGGTAGCGCGCAACACATGAAAACTGGTGTAGCAGCAGAAGTGTTTAATTACGACAACAACATAGAAAATCTTTTGTCTGTTTTTGAAACGGCCTTAAAATATCGCTCTAAACTAACGATTCCAAGCCCTACAAGTAAAAACACATTTACGGACACTTACTTAGAATATCTGTTATCAAAGCCAGCCTATAAAACAAGTATTGTAGCTTTTTTGAAACGCGTTTATCCGCAATTCATAGACGCAAAAGACAAAACAAATACGCTTCGATACATCAATTATGGCTTGCAATTAGAACCTACTGATGCTACATTTTTAGCGGCAAAGGCGACAGCTGATGCCTTGAATTAAAAAATAAATATTAGCTAGTAATCTAAAAAAAGCTAGTAAATCGCGCGATTTGCTAGCTTTTTTCTTTATTTTAATCAAATTTACTTCATTGCTATCACTTATCATACTGCTGCAAATCCAAATCCTCGATGGTGCGGATTAGGCTATTGGCATAATGCGGATCGGTGGCGTAGCCCATAGCTTTTAGGCCCAAAGCCCAATTGCGATAATCGTTGGCGCGAAGGCGAAACAAGCGGCGATAGCGCGCGCCTGATTTCAGCAACTTACTATGCGCTCGAAAACTTTTCCAAGGATTATCAAATTTTAAGAAAAAATCTTTGTGCGTATCGTCCGTAAAGTTGCTGCAATGGCCTTTCGTGCAGGAGTGCGAAAAGCATTTCATGCCAAAATGATTGTTGTTTTTGACCGAAAGTTTGCTATCCCCAGCATTGCTTTCTACCAAACCTTGCGCAAGCGAAATACTTGCAGGTATCCCGAATTGACGCATCTCGGCTTGCGCAATTTTTGAAAAACGATTGACATACGCCTGTTGTCTTTCACGCTTTTCGGCACGAAGACTTCCTACGTCGTTGCGCTCGCCCCAGTGCGATACATTGGAGTAGGTATTGCCCACATTTGCATCAGTTACCTTCATGCTTGCCTTGGTCGCTACCGCTTTTGGCGCTTTACTGAGGCCCATATCGCTCAATACATCAAAGAGCGTACTTGACATATCGAAAGTGGTTTCCTTCTTTTGAGTCGCGTATTTAGGTGTAAATCCTGACTTCCAATCGTGTAGCTGCCTATAAGCCATCACGCTCACAAACAAGATAGCGACTATGCTCAACTTGTTTTGTTTGCAATAATGCACGCTATGTCTGGTGGCAGATAAAAGCCATCTTTTGAGTTTTAGCTCGGTGTGGTTGAGTGTAAGTTTCATAGTATTCGTAGTTTACCTTTTTGGAAATATAAAACAACAACGTGTTTGTGTTTTGTTGTTTCTTGATGCAAATATAAAACAATTTATGTTTATAAAACAAATATTTTTAAAAATATTTTTTATTAATATAAATAAAAAATTAAAAATAATTATATAAAATATTGATTATTAGTTAGTTGTATTTAAAATAAATAAAAATAAATTTATCTATGATTAAAATAATTTGTTTTTATTAAAATGATAAAAATAGAATATTGAAAAATGTTTTAAATTGTTGCTTTCAATGTACTTCAGTATTGCAGGCGCAAATGATTGAAAAATAACTAAAACGTCTTAAACTTTCGTTAAAGTTTAAAAAACGCTTACCTTTACAAACGTTTTTGCGTCTTTATAGAAACAAATATATTTTTATCCAATAAAAAAATAATTTAGTACAATTAAAATGAGAAAGAACTTATTGATTTTGGCGGTTGTTTTGATCGCTACACTTGGTGCGCAGGCACAAAAATTTGGCCACATCAATGTCGGCAATTTGATGGAGCAATTTGCTGATGTCAGAAAAGC
>JAYUJV010000478.1:0-5810 GCA_043764975.1 Saprospirales bacterium | reverse complement strand
CCCAAGTGATGGCTCTGAACGGCCCTAAATCCGTGAAGCGATAGCCATAAATCCAGCGGAGTAGAGTAGTGGCCAACCAATTTCCAAAAATTTGTTGCGGCTGCATCGCACCTTTTTCGCTCTTGCCCAAGGCGCGCGAGCCAATAACCATATCATACTGCTGCTGTAAAATTGGCTGCACAACCAACGGCAATTCTTCGGGATAATCGGAATAATCACCATCTATAAACACCACAATATCAGGGTTTAATTGCTGCTGAATGATGTACTCGATGCCTTTCAGACACGCATTGCCGTAGCCAGGTAACGGTTGATCTACCACGATAGCACCTGCACTTTCGGCGTTTGCCTTCGTGCGGTCACGACTATTGTTGTTGCAGACAATGATGTGCGTCACCCAATCTTTCGGAAGGTCATTCACGACTTTTCCGATGGAGGCTTCTTCGTTGTATGCAGGTATCACGACCACTATTTTTGGCTTCACATTTAGCGTTTTTATCTTTTTGTCCACAAATATACTTGTTTTCATTTTATTTTAATGAATCGGATTGCTTTTTTCAATACATTTGTCAAAACTTTTTTATTGCGTCGGTTTTAAACCAAAGGTGCGTATTTTTGTTTTTTCAATATAAACTCTTTTACATTTTATTAAAAAATATATGTTTCCGAAAATTACCTTAGAATTAATATGGTGGCTCGTGACGGCCATCATCGTTTGTGCCGTGATGTATCCGATTTGGAAAGGTGTGCAAGATTATCCATTTTGGTTCGAGAACGTGCTATCCATCGTGTTGTTGATTACGTTTACGAGATACATTTTTTTATTAAAGCATACTTTTTTGGCGCACATAGAGTGGATAAAAGTCGTGTTGGTGTTGCTTAGTCCTATGATTGTATTTTATTTGGTGGCACAAGTCAATCGATTTTTGACGCAGCTCGATGAGCAAGGCGTTGATTTTATCACAAAAGGCGTTCGAGAAGCCCAAATCACATCGATGGGGCAATATATCCGTAGCGAATATTTGTTCTTTGCGGTCGGTACTGCCATTGCAGGTATTGCGTTCACGTACCGCATGATTGTGTCTATCTGGCGCAAACGCAATTTGGGAACGGTGTAGGATGTATCTTAAAATTATTTTTATTTGAAAATAAAAATAAAAGCCTTGTATATACTAAAGATACAAGGCTTTTTTGCGTTTATACAATACGAAAGATAATTGTAACGACATTCATAAATGGGTTTTTGAAGTTTTAAAATTAAACATTAAAAATAAAAATAATTTATGTTAAAATAAAATAACTATTTCGGCTATTTTGTCGTTAAACAATGTTCAGATTAAGTGTTTGACTGCCATAATTGCCACTTTGGGTGCATGGTATGAGAATTGACAATAAATTAAAAGAATAAACAGCTATATTATATATGTTAAACGAATTCACACAACACTTCAACGGCGAAGATGAACCAGAGTTTATGCCTTTGTTTTCGTTAGAGGACGAGGACGATGCGCAGCGCGATGAGGTGTTTGCAGATGTGTTGCCGCTTTTGGCGCTCAAAAATACGATTTTATTTCCTGGCGTCGTGATACCGATTACGGTTGGCCGTCAGAAATCCATAGAAGCCATCAATAAGGCTTACGAAAGTGGGCGCATCATAGCGGTGCTTTCGCAAGAAGATAGTCGGGTCGAAAATCCTGCCCTTTCGGATTTATATCCAGTCGGAACAATCGCGCGCATCGTAAAAATATTGCGTATGCCCGATGGTGGCATCACGGCCATCTTGCAGGGTCGTCGTCGTTTTCGAGTCCATCGTTTGGTGCAAGACGAGCCGTATATGATTGGCGAAATCACGCCGCTAACCGATGTGGTTTCGGACAATCCGATGGAATTTGAAGCGACCATCAGTTCGGTAAAAGATGTGGCGCGACAGATTATAGAGCTTTCGCCAAATATACCGAACGAGGCGCAAGTCATGTTGCGCAACATCAACGATCCTTCGCGTTTGTTGAGTTTTATTGCCAACAACATGAATGCAAAAGTGTCCTCGAAGCAGCAAATCCTTGAAGAAGATGCGTTGCAGAAGCGCGCCGAAATGATTTTGGCGCAAATCAGTGCCGAGTTGCAACTGTTAGAACTCAAAGACCAAATAGAAGGCAAAGTGCGCGGTGAACTTGAAAAACAGCAGCGCGATTATTTTCTGAATCAGCAACTGAAAACGATACAAGAAGAACTCGGGCAAAACACGCACGAGGACGAACTGAAGGCGTTGGGCGAACGCGCCAAAGCCAAAAAGTGGAGTAGCGAAGCCGCAAAAGTATTTGAGCGCGAGCTGAATAAAATTCGCCGCATCAATCCGCAAGTGGCGGAGTATTCTATCTTGTTTAATTACCTCGAAACGATGTTGGATTTGCCTTGGGACGAAACGACCGAAGACAATTTTGACCTCAATAAAGTAAAAACTGTCTTGGACGAAGACCATTTTGGACTCGAAAAAGTAAAAGAACGGATATTGGAGCATTTGGCGGTTTTGAAACTCAAAAAAGACATGAAAGCGCCGATTATTTGTTTGGCTGGCCCGCCAGGTGTCGGCAAAACATCTTTGGGCGCGTCTATTGCAAAGGCTTTGAATCGTAAATACGTACGTGTTTCGCTTGGCGGCTTGCACGATGAAGCCGAAATTCGAGGACATCGGAAGACGTATATTGGTGCATTGCCAGGCCGAATCATACAATCTATCAAGAAAGCTGGCGCCTCGAATCCAGTATTTATACTCGATGAGATAGATAAAATAGGCAATAGTTTTCGCGGTGATCCATCGTCGGCCTTGCTCGAAGTCTTAGATCCTGAGCAAAATGGTACTTTTTATGACAATTATTTAGAGATGGAATACGACCTTTCTAAGGTTTTGTTCATTGCTACCGCCAATTACCTGAGCGACATACAACCAGCTTTGTTGGATCGTATGGAGGTCATTCATTTGAGTGGCTACTCGATAGAAGAAAAAATAGAAATCGCAGAGCGACATTTGATTCCGACGCAGCGCGTGGCGCATGGCTTAGAAGATGGCCAAGCGACACTTGATTCCGAGATGGTCGAAAAAGTGATAGAAGGCTACACACGTGAGCCAGGTGTACGTAATCTCAATCGCAAAATCGGCGGTCTGATGCGTGCGGTTGCCAAAAAAGTAGCGATGGAAGAAACTTACATTCCAGCGATTTCGGCAGCAGATATAGAAAAAACGCTTGGAAAACGCGTTTTTCACAACGATTCGTATGAAGATGGCTTGCCAGTTGGCGTGGTCATTGGTTTGGCTTGGACGAGCGTTGGCGGCGATATTTTGTACATCGAAACCAACAAAAGCAAAGGTACTGGCTTGACGCTAACAGGTAATCTTGGCAATGTGATGAGCGAATCGGCGACCACAGCTTTGAGTTTTCTGAAAGCCAATGCCGAGCAACTCGGCTTCGAGCCTACGGTCATTGAGCAGCACAATATACATATACATGTGCCAGAAGGTGGTACGCCGAAAGATGGCCCATCGGCAGGTATTTCGATGATGACCGCTATGGCTTCTGTCATCACGAATCGGCCCGTAAAACCGCATTTGGCGATGACAGGCGAGATTACACTTCGTGGAAAAGTATTGCCAGTGGGCGGCATCAAAGAAAAAATATTGGCGGCGCGCCGTGCAGGGATTAAAGAAATTATTCTTTGTAAAGAAAATATGAAAGACATCGAAGAAATCGAGCAAGCCTACATCAAGGATTTGACGTTTCATTATGTGAGCCGAATGACGGAGGTGTTGGATATTGCACTCATGCCAGTTTTGGAGGCGCTATCTCAACTTTCTCCAAAAGCAAAGGATGAAAAATCTAAAAAAGTGAAGCAAAAAAAGGCATCAAGCCCCATCCCAACCTTCCCCGAAGGGGAAGGAGTGAACAGAAATTTTTAAAATATATTTTTATTTAGCATTGAAATATTAAAAAAAATATTAATTTTGATAAATATTTTAAATGTCACATTATTCATAAAATTAAAAAAATAAAAAATGTATAAAAAATTAGTACTCAGTATGGTGTGTGCTGCATTTGGGTTTCAAATGGCGGTAGCACAAGTAAAAGAACAGGCAAAAACGATGAGTTTGGGTAGCAAAAATGCGCTAATTCTCGAAGTGCCAAATGCAAAAGTAGATTACATCATAGACGAGTGGAAGGATTTTATTAAGGCAGAAGGCAAAGTAAAAGCGGCTCGCGACAAAAAAAATGATGAGTATTTTTGCGACAATGCTTCATTGCCACAATTGGCTGGCGCAACGGCTTCTACGGTCGATGTGTTTGCAAAAGTAGAAGAATTTGGCAGCGACAAGTCATTGCTCAACGTTTGGGTGGATATGGGCGGCGCCTTCCTCAACTCTTACGATCACCCTGCGCAATACAAAGAAGCACAAACGTTACTCAACCGTTTTTCGGTAAAAGTAGCGAGTGATTTGATTGCGATTGATGTCGAAAAAGAAGAGAAAAAACTGAAAAAGCAAGACGGCAATTTAAAGGATTTGGCGCGCGACAATGAGCGTTTTAAAAAGCGCATAGAAGAAGCTAAAGATGCCATCAAGAAAGCTGAAGCCGACATCATCACGAATGAAAAAGACCAAGCGACTGCAAAAAAAGAAATGGAAGTGCAAAAAAGCATCGTGGACAAGTTGCGTCAAAAAATAGATGCCTTGAAAAAGATATAATTTCGTTAGCCAATTGCTAAAATGCAAAAAGCCTAATTTGTGAAGTATTTAATGTACTTCATAAATTAGGCTTTTTTTATGTCTAAACGAATAGTTCATTCGGTATTTTAAGTTTAATGTTTTGATAATCAATATTTTATAATACTTATTTTGGAAAGTATTTACGATGCAAAACAATCATATCAAACAAAATAGATGAGTTATGAGCAAAAAAAAGCTCCTCTCTTTTGAGGAGCATGAAAACGAATTTTACAATTCTTTAACCAAAACTTACACATTATAATATAATTCAATAAGTGTGCCAAACATGATATTTTATTTAAATATGTTTTGATATTTTTTTTGATTAAAATAATGAGCCATTTATAGTAAAAAATAAAATAGTAATATGTAAACACTTATTCAGTAAGTATTTACATATTAGTATCGTATTTATTTATCTATTTTAGCTTAAAGCCAGCCGTAAAATTTAGATAGCTTGTTCCGCCGATATCTAGACCATTGAGGTCGGCAGTTGCATTTTTACTAGTTATTTTATTATACCTAATAGAAGCAGAAATGTAAGGCGTTGTTTCGATTCCAACATAAAATTTATCGTTGATGTGGTATATAAAACCAACCAAATAGCCAAATGATGGCGTGAATGTCAACGTTGTATTTTCTACAGTAGGATTATTGATGACTAATGCGTTTTTTTGATAAAAAGTAGAAATGCCTAATCCGTATTGCGGGCCATAAATGGCATCTAACGATTGGACAATATTTTTTCTTTTTTCCTTACCAATACCATATCTTATATCTCCTCGAAACGAAGTATAATTATCTTGCTTGTTAAGCGCAATATTGGCAGCGCCAAATGATTGTCGTCTAAATTCGTTTGGTTTTGTTGGCGTTTTCAATAAAATAGACGCACCATGAAGGCTAACGTTCGTAATGGCGATTTCTGAACCTTTGGTATCGGGTAGTAATAAAAGTGTTTGGCTATGCGCCAAATTAACCATCATAAATGGCATCAAGAATACGAGTAATACATTTTTCATGTTTTTCAGATTTTAAATTTTAAAAATAAATTCAT
>JAYUJV010000477.1:0-5819 GCA_043764975.1 Saprospirales bacterium | reverse complement strand
GCAACACCTTTTTGGTCATTGAGTTGCGCTCGAATAGCAAGTGCTTTTTGATAAAAATCGATAGCAGAAGGAATGTTGTGGTGGATGGCTTCGAGTACGCCGCGGTCATTGTAGGCTTGCGCCAAACCTTTATCGAAGCCGAGTTGTGTAGCGATGCGTTGCGCTTCGTCGGAGTACTGACGAGCCGTTGCCGCTTCGTCATCTTTTATAACCCAAACCAAATTATTGATTACATTTACGCGTTGCGTGTCCAACGGGGCATAGGTCAATATTTGCAATAAACTATCTTTCTCGCGTTGTTGTGCTAGGCAAGTGCTCGATCCAACACTCAACCAAGTGAGTAGATACACGAGTAGATAATGTTTTTTTATTTTGCTTGCGATACGTGATGTTTTTAAACAATGGAGAGAAATAAATCTAATTTTGTCTATCGAATTTATTGTAACCACAACGTTGTCAGCGTTTTAAACGCTGACAACGTTCAGAAAAACGTAAAATCAGATTTTTTTGAACAATGAAATATAAAAGCTAATTTTATAAAAAATACAACGATTATTTTTTTCAATTTATTGTTAAAAAATAACTTAGCGTACTAAATCGTTTGCTATTTAAAGACAATTAGATTCAATAATGTAAACAAATAATGTTTCTTAAAAAACAAATAATATGAATTTATAATCTTAAAATTTAATAACGTATAATTAGATATAAGTAATTTTGTTTTAGCGGTGTATTTATACTTTAAGGGATAAAGTTTTACATTTTTCGCTATTATTTGTATTCTAGGGATTGAAACGTAAGTTTTAAAATTAGTGAAATTACTTATCTACGATTCGTGTAATTCGTTAATTAGAGTGTAATTCGTGTTAGAAATAATTAATATTTGCTTTTGATT
Source organism: Saprospirales bacterium (assembly GCA_043764975.1). Classification (GTDB taxonomy): domain Bacteria; phylum Bacteroidota; class Bacteroidia; order Chitinophagales; family Saprospiraceae; genus JAYUJV01. The sequence goes on along the minus strand of JAYUJV010000477.1, from coordinate 4,924 downwards.
AAAAAAGGTGAAACATCATGTACTTTGGTAAAACATCAACCGATTTAGTACACTAAGAAAAATAATCTAATCTAAGTCATTGATTATTAAAGACTAACTGACAAAAAAGACTAACTGACAATTTTGACTAATTATTTATCTTTTCTAATGCTCAAATACAAGCGCGCTTACTTTTTCTACTAGCATATTGCCTTCTGGATTCACTTTTTGTAGCAAAACCGTCTGAATTTCGTTGATTAACAAAGGATCGTAAGCCGTTTCGATTTTTATGTAGTTGTCCGTAAAGCCACTCATGAGCGACTTATCGGTATCTTGCTCGAACAGTACTTCGCGGCTTGTGTTTTCGTATTGCGCATAAAAAAATCTTTTTTTCTTTTCAGACAATATCCGCAACATTTCATTTCGGCGACGACGCTCTTCTATGGATACTACTTCGCCCATTTCGGCAGCTGGTGTGTTGGCGCGCTCCGAATACGTGAATACGTGCAAATAAGACACATCGAGCGACTGCACGAAGCGATACGTTTCCATAAAATCTTCTTCCGTTTCGCCTGGAAATCCGACAATCACATCTACGCCGATGCAAGCGTGTGGCATGACTGATTTTATTTTTTCGACACGCTCACTATATAATTCGCGCTTGTATCGGCGGCGCATTTGCGTCAATTGCTTATTATTGCCCGATTGTAACGGTATGTGAAAATGCGGCATAAAACGCTCGCTTTGCGCTACAAATTCTATGATTTCGCTCGTCAATAGATTCGGCTCGATAGATGAAATACGAATACGATCCACCGTTTCGACTTTGTCTAGCGCCATGACCAAGTCTATAAATAGTTCATTTTTTTTAGGCTTCAAGCCTTCAATGACTTCTGTTCCGTTACCAAAATCTCCGATATTTACGCCAGTCAGTACAATTTCTTTTACGCCCATCTCGCCTATTTTGTAGGCATTCGCTACGGCACTTTCGATAGTGTCGCTACGGCTCGCGCCGCGTGCTTGTGGGATTGTGCAAAAAGAGCATTTGTAATCACAGCCATCTTGCACCTTCAAAAATGAACGTGTGCGATCGCCAAACGAAAAAGCGTTCACAAAATCTTTGGCTTCTTTTACTTCGCCAGCTTGCACCATACCTTTGCCTTGCGCCTTAGTGAGGGTGTCCACAAAATCCATGATGCGGAATTTTTCGGCTGCACCGAGTACCAAGTCCACGCCTGGTATTTCCGAAATCTCTTGTGGTTTTAGTTGTGCATAACAACCCACCACTACTACTTTTGCATCTGGCGCTTGACGAAGTGCTTGGCGCACGATTTTGCGACACTTACGATCTGCAAAATCCGTAACCGAACAAGTATTGATGACATACACGTCTGCACCGTCTTCAAAATTGACGATACTGTAACCACCATCTTCAAACAGTCGGCCGATTGATGATGTTTCTGAGTAGTTGAGTTTGCAACCCAACGTATAAAATGCAACCGATTTAGGTGTCATGTTGTTGTATAATTATGTATGTAACGTGTAAATAATAACTTGGCGTTATCGCTACTATTTTAGACTTATACTTCGCCATATTTTCAGCCCGATGCCCTGCATCGAACTTCAAATCTGGCTCGTCTAAGTCTAAAATACTACACTCAACTTTGCCAACTTATTATCTACTCATTACTAATTTGTTTTTTATTTTTTTTATTTCAATTCCAAAATTTTAAATTCAAAATACTTACCTTTGCAAAAAATATAAAAAAAAGAATAAAATATTTAATAATACCTTTAGTTATGAACTTCTGCCAAGCCACAAAACCAACTTGTTTTCAAAGCATTGGATTGGAGTCTTCACTATTGTCATAAAATAAGCCACATTTGTTGTTACAGATGTGGCTTATTTTTTTCATTTTTTCAATCCATTGAAATATGCCAAAAGATACAGCCATCAAATCAGTACTGATTATCGGGAGCGGACCAATCATCATCGGTCAGGCTTGCGAGTTTGATTATTCAGGTACTCAAGCGTCGCGCTCGCTGCGTGAAGAAGGAATAGAAGTGACGCTCATCAACTCTAATCCTGCGACCATTATGACGGATCCAGTTACAGCGGATCATGTTTATTTGTGGCCATTGACGGTCGAAAGTATCGTAAAAATACTCGAAGAACGCCAGATAGATGCCGTATTGCCAACCATGGGCGGTCAAACGGCACTCAACTTGGCCATCGAAGCCGACAAAATCGGCGTTTGGGACAAATACAATGTCCGTATGATTGGCGTGGACGTAGCAGCCATCGAACTCGCCGAAGACCGCGACAAATTCCGCCAACTTATGAATCGATTAGGCATGGCAGTAGCACCATCTTTCGTAGCCAATTCGTACTTGGAAGGTAAAGAAGCGGCTCAAAAAATCGGTTTTCCACTCGTAATTCGACCTTCGTTCACACTCGGTGGATTCGGCGGTGGATTCGTGATGAAAGAAGAAGAATTTGACGAAAGTTTGCGTCGCGGCCTCGAAGCCTCGCCGACACATGAAGTCTTGGTCGAAAAAGCCGTCATCGGTTGGAAAGAATACGAACTCGAACTCCTCCGCGACGACAAAGACAATGTGGTCATCATCTGCACCGTCGAAAACTTGGATCCGATGGGGATTCATACTGGCGATAGCATTACGGTTGCACCAGCCATGACGCTCTCGGATACAGCGTATCAGCAAATGCGAAACGACGCCATCCGAATGATGCGTGCGTTGGGTAATTTCTCTGGCGGTTGTAATGTACAGTTTGCCCTCAATCCCGAAGACGAATCGTTGATTGCCATCGAAATCAATCCACGTGTATCGCGCTCATCGGCGTTGGCAAGTAAAGCGACTGGTTATCCGATTGCAAAAATTGCCGCCAAATTAGCCATTGGTTATACGTTGGACGAACTCAAAAATCAAATTACCAAAACCACATCTGCTTATTTTGAACCTGCGTTGGATTACGTGATTGTAAAAATGCCACGTTGGAATTTCGAGAAATTTCCGAACGCTGACGTGCGCTTAGGTTTACAAATGAAATCCGTTGGCGAAGTGATGGCGATTGGTCGCAACTTCAAAGAAGCCTTGCAAAAAGCCTGTCAATCTCAAGAAAACAATCGCACTGGCTTGGGTGCAGACATGAAAGAATGGCTACGAACAGACGACATCCTCACGCGCCTCGAAAACGTGAGCGATGACCGTATTTATCGTGTAAAAGATGCCTTGCGCCTTGGTATTTCTCGCAAAACAGTGCAAAAATTGACACATATAGACCCTTGGTATCTCAACGAAATAAAAGACCTCGTGCGCATGGAAGAGCGCTTGATGCGCTTCAATGTGGCAGAAGATATTCCATTCGATTTTTTCGTAGAACTCAAACGTTCAGGTTATTCGGATGCGCAGATTGCTTGGTTGTTGCGCATATCCGAAAAAGAAGTGACACGCTGCCGCTACAAATTAGGCATCAAAAGAGTATTCAAGATGGTGGACACTTGTGCTGCTGAGTTTGAAGCCAAAACACCTTATTTCTACTCTACTTTCGATGGCGAGAATGAAAGTATTCCTTCTAAAAAGAAAAAAATAATCGTGTTGGGCTCTGGCCCAAATCGTATCGGACAAGGCATTGAGTTCGATTACTGTTGTGTACATGGTCTATTAGCAATCAAAGAAGCTGGCTACGAAGCCATTATGATCAACTGCAATCCCGAAACCGTTTCTACGGATTTCGACATTGCCGACAAATTGTACTTCGAGCCAGTATATTGGGAGCATATCCGAGAAATCATCGAACACGAAAAACCCGAAGGCGTTATAGTGCAACTTGGCGGCCAAACGGCCTTGAAGTTAGCAAAAACTTTTGAAGAACATGGTATAAAAATAATCGGCACATCGTTCAAAGACATGGATGCTGCCGAAGACCGCGGTGTATTCTCCGATTTGCTCAAAGCCTTGAATATTCCTTACCCAGAGTACGGCGCAGCCTTGGATTCGGACGAAGCGGAAGTGATTGCACACCGTGTGGGTTATCCAGTATTGGTGCGCCCTTCGTATGTACTTGGTGGTCAGCGTATGAAAATTGTCATCAATGACAAAGACCTCGAACGTGCTGTATTGGATATATTTAAACACATGCCAGACAATAAAGTCTTGATAGATCACTTTTTGGAACGTGCCAAAGAAGCCGAAATAGACGCAATCTGCGATGGCGAATCCGTCCATATCATGGGCGTAATGGAGCATATAGAACCAGCTGGGATTCACTCAGGCGATAGCAACGCGCTATTGCCAACTTATAGTTTGAGCGAAAATGTATTGGAGCAGATGACGTATTATACCAAAAAACTTGCTTTTGCACTCAACATAAAAGGTTTGATAAATATTCAATTTGCTATAAAAGACGAAAAAGTGTACGTGATAGAAGCCAATCCGAGGGCATCGCGCACCACACCTTTTATTGCGAAAGCATACAAAGTGCCTTATTTGAGAATCGCCACGCAAGTCATGCTCGGTACGCATAAATTGACGGATTACAAAATTGAAAAGCAACTTGAAGGTTATGCCATAAAAGTACCAGTGTTTTCATTTAATAAATTCCCTGGCGTGGACAAACGCCTTGGACCTGAGATGAAATCGACAGGCGAAGCCATACATTTTATCAAAGACTTGACCGATCCGTTTTTTAGAGAATTAGAGAGCAATCGTAGTCGATATTTGTATCAATAGAGATTTGGGTTTGTCAGTTTTTTATTAGTCAAAGTATTATACCAAAGTGCATACGGTTTTACCCTTTTTATTCAAAAGCAGATGTTACTTATTTTTTTAACACGAATTTCACTCTAATTAACGAACGGCGAAGCCCTCAACGAAGTTAATTACACGAATCGTAGATAAATAATTTCACTAATTTTGAAACTTA
>JAYUJV010000476.1:0-5825 GCA_043764975.1 Saprospirales bacterium | reverse complement strand
TTGCAGACGTGGTGTTCGGCTCTCGATTCATGGGCGGTCGTCCGCATCGTATCTTGTTTTTTTGGCACACGATTGGCAACAAGTTTTTGACAACTTTATCTAATTTGTTCACAAACTTGAACTTAACGGATATGGAAACGTGCTACAAAATGTTTCGCCGCGAAACCGTACAGAGTTTAAAACTGTACGAAAATCGTTTCGGCTTTGAGCCAGAAGTGACTGCAAAAGTATCTCGCATACCCAAAATCCGTATTTACGAAGTCGGTATTTCGTATTATGGTCGCACGTATGAAGAAGGAAAAAAAATCGGTTGGCGCGATGGTTTCAGAGCCATTTATTGCATCTTGAAATATAATCTTTTTAAGAAATAAGAAAACTCCCCAATCTGGCCCCATCCCAACCTTCCCCAAAAGGGAAGGAGTAAAAAGAAGGGACTTGCCAACATAGTAGCAATTGGGGGTAAAAAAGGTTTTTTGCTTGTAAATGTTTAATGATGTATTAAGTTTTTAGGAAATAAATTTGAATTAATTAAATTTTTGAAATAACGATAATTTCAACATTTATTTTTTAATTTCTTTCATTTTCTTAATTTTTTTAATTTTAATGAAATAGGTTTCGCTTGTTGTATGAGTGAGCCACAAACAGTTTTTTTGATGATAAATGTTACTTTTCCTGATGGCAACGTGCGACAGTACGAGCAAGGAACAACAGCGATGGACATCGCAAAATCCATTAGTCATGGATTGGCCAAAAAAGTATTGGCTGCAAAAGTAGATGAAGTAGTTTGGGACGCAACACGCCCAATCACGAAAGACGTAACACTTACGCTCTTGACCTGGGACAACAAAGAAGGCAAACAAACCTTTTGGCACTCGTCAGCGCACTTGCTGGCAGAGGCATTGGAGGCGTTGTATCCTGGTACCAAATTCGGTATCGGCCCAGCCATCGACAATGGTTTTTACTACGATGTGGACTTCGGCGATACAGCATTGAGTGCCAACGATTTTAAGAAAATAGAAGACAAAATGCTCGAATTAGCGCGCAAAAGTAATCCTTTTGAGCGTAGCGAAGTATCAAAAGTAGATGCGATTGAGTATTTTACAAAAAAAGGCGACGAGTACAAATTAGAGTTGCTCGAAGGCCTCGAAGACGGTCAAATTACGTTTTATAAACAAGGCGAATTTACGGATCTTTGTCGTGGGCCGCACTTGCCAGATACAGGTTATATAAAGGCAGCGAAAGTGATGTCGCTCGCAGGTGCTTACTGGCGCGGCGACGATTCGCGCAAGCAAATGACGCGTTTATATGCCGTTACGTTCCAGAAACAAGCGGAATTGGACGAATATGTACACTTGCTCGAAGAAGCCAAAAAGCGTGATCACCGTAAGTTGGGCGCAGAAATGGAACTATTCATGTTCTCCGAAAAGGTAGGCGCAGGTCTTCCGATTTGGTTGCCAAAAGGGACAGCTTTGCGCACGCGCTTAGAAGATTTTTTGAAAAAAGAACAAATAAAACGTGGTTATTTACCAGTAATTACGCCGAATATCGGCAAAAAAGAATTGTATGTAACGTCGGGTCACTGGGAAAAATATGGTGAGGACTCGTTCCAACCCATCAAAACGCCACGCATGGACGAGGAGTTTATGCTCAAACCCATGAACTGTCCGCACCACTGCGAGATATATGCACACAAACCACGTTCTTACAAGGATTTGCCAGTCCGTATTGCCGAATTTGGTACAGTTTATCGCTATGAGCAAACTGGCGAATTGCATGGTTTGACACGTGTTCGTTGCTTTACGCAAGACGATGCGCACCTTTTTTGTACGCCAGACCAACTAAAAACAGAGTTTTTAGATACCTTGGATTTGACGATGATGGTGCTACGCAAATTCGGTTTTGATGACGTAACGGCTCAGATTTCGCTTCGCGATCCTGACAACAGCACAAAATATATTGGCTCTGACGAGAACTGGGAAAAAGCCGAACGTGCCATCATAGAAGCCACCGAAGAAGTAGGTTTGGCAACTGTGACTGCCAAAGGCGAAGCTGCTTTTTATGGTCCAAAACTTGACTTCATGGTCAAAGATGCCTTGGGTCGTTCTTGGCAATTGGGTACGATACAGGTCGATTATAACTTGCCCGATCGTTTCAAATTGGAGTATGTCGGTAGCGACAATCAGACGCATCGCCCAGTGATGATTCACCGTGCGCCGTTTGGATCTATGGAGCGTTTTATTGGTGTATTGACGGAGCATTGCGCGGGTAAATTTCCACTTTGGTTAGCACCAGATCAGTTGGCAATATTGCCAGTTGGCGAGCGTTTTGTGGAATATGCAAACACCATCAATGCCGAATTGGCGAAGCAAGACATCCGTGGTTTTGTGGACGATAGAGGCGAAACCATCGGTAAAAAAATACGTGAAACCGAACTAAAACGGATTCCGTTTATGCTCGTGGTCGGCGAAAAAGAACTCGAAAGTGGCACAATTTCTGTCCGTCGCCAAGGCGAAGGCGATAAAGGCGCAATGAGTATCGCTGAATTTATTACTTATTTTAATACTTTGCTGTAAAACGACCTCCCTAAATCTGGCCCACCCCAACCCTCCCAAAAGGAGGGAGAAAGAAGGAGGGACTTACAATCGTGACATCAAATTTTAAATATTTATTGTTTCAATACATTGATTATCAATATATTATAAAATAAAAAAAAAGAGCTACTTCGTTTTGAAGTGGCTCTTTTTGTTTGGTTGCGCTAAAGTGCGCCCAATTGGTCATTGGGCGACGCTAAGTTTACAAATTAGCGATACTTGATACGGTCAATTACCAATTGACCACACAACAAAGTGCGCCCAATTGGTAATTGGGCGACGCTACGTTTGCAAATAAGCGATACTCGATACGGTCAATTACCAATTGACCACACGTACTGTTAAAGAAATCACAAAGCACGTAGGAATTTGTTTTGCTTTTGAGGCTTGAAATAACAAATACTGAAAAAAATCGTTTTGATTGCAAAGCAATTTTGAAAAGAAAGAGGAAGCATTGAAAATAACACAATCGTTGCTTATCTTTGTATCGCAACGATTGCATATTTTATTAAAAAGTAAAAAAATATATTTAAAGCAAACATAACGAATGAAAAAAATATTGTTAATTATTGGAGCTGTATTGGTTTTAGTACTCGGCTCATTGGTCGCAATTCCTTTCTTTTTTAAAGACAAAATAGTTGGGTTGGTAAAAGAAACCATCAATAAAGAATTGATGGCGACCGTTGATTTTACGGATGTGGATATTTCGCTGTTCCGTAGTTTCCCGAACATGAGCGTGGGTTTGAAAGGACTTTCGGTAGTCGGAAAAGAAAAATTTGAAGGTATTTCGCTCCTCAATTGCGAGCGATTCGACCTCGATCTGAACATCATGTCAGTCATACAAGGCGAGCAGCCAATGTCGATTAATAAGATTCATCTCGAAAAACCGACGATTAATATCTTGGTTTTGAAAGATGGTGTTGGCAATTATAGCATCACGAAACCAGCCGAAGCGGCGGCCGAACCAAGTCATTTTGCGCTCAAACTCAACGAATACAGCATCAGCAACGGCGAATTTGTGTATGACGATCGCGCGTTGGATTTTTATTTTCAACTCCGAAACTGCAACCACAGTGGCTCAGGCGACATGACGGCTGATATTTTTGATTTTAAGACAAAAACCATTTCCGATGCCATGACGATGCGTTATGGTGGCACGACTTATTTTGACGCCATCAAGACCGATGCCGACATTATGGTCAATGCCGATATGAAAAACTTTAAGTTTACACTCAAAGAAAACGAAGCGAAACTCAACGATTTTTTGGCGAAAGCCGATGGTTGGATCCAGATTGGCGACCTCGACAAGACGATGGACTTTACGTTTAGTTCGCCACAAAACGATTTCAAAAATTTCCTTTCGCTGATTCCAGGCGCATATTCAAAGGATTTTGCGAGCGTGAAAGCCAGCGGAAAATTTGAGATGAACGGTTTTGCAAAAGGCATTTATAATAGCGTAAATCCTGCAAGTCCTGTTTACCCAGCTTTTGGCATACATCTAAAAATAGATGGTGCTGATTTTCAATATCCGAGTTTGCCAACGGCCGTGACCGAAATCAATGGCGCGATGGACATCAAGAGTCCAACCTCGAATTTTGATAACATGACCGTTGACATTCCAGCGTTCAAGATGAATGTCGGTGGTGATCCGTTTGCAGGTTATTTTTACCTAAAAACGCCCATCAGCGATCCAGATATAGATACGAAAGTGAAAGGCATCATCAACCTACAACGTTGGAAAGAAGCCTTGCCACTCGAAAGCATTGCGAGCATGAACGGCATTATCAATGCCGATGTGACGGCAAAGACGCGGATGAGTTATATTGATAAAAAAGAATACGAAAAAGTGAATATGGCTGGTCGTTTAGGTGTGCAAGGCATGAGCGTGCAACCTGTGGGCAAACCGAAAGTCGTGATTAATAGTTTGCAAATGAATTTTACGCCGAATTACGTTGGCGTTGACAATTTTACGGCACAACTCGGCAAAAGCGACATCGTGGCGAATGGAAAAATAGATAATATATTGGCTTATTTTTCGCCTAAAAACACCATGAAAGGAACGCTCTTTATGCGCTCTAATAACTTTGATGCAAGCGAATGGATGACGCCAACTGCGCCAACAGCTACTGCAACAAGCAGCAAAACAAGCGCAACACCAGTGCCACAAGCCGATACGAAAGCAAGCGCCGCTGCACCAGTGTTCGATCGTTTTGATTTTACGCTCGATGCAGAAATTAAAAACTTAAAGTACGATATTTATAATCTAAAAAATTTAGTTGCAAAAGGTAATTTTACGCCAAATACAGCAACTTTGACGAGTTTCGGAACGCAAATCGGGCAAAGTGACATCAATGCAAGTGGTGTGTTGAACAATGTTTTTCCTTATTTATTCAAGAATGAAATATTGGGTGGTAACCTAAAATTGAAATCATCGCTCTTGGATTTGAATCAATTTATGACCAACGATGCGGCCAAAGCGAACACAACCGCTACGAGCGCACCAAGCCAAACACCAAGCGATGTAGAGCCGATGCGTATTCCACGCAACATAGAATTGGTGATAGATGGTGACATCAAAAAAATGATTTATACCAATATGAACATGGACAATGTACTTGGTAAAATCGTGGTCAGCGATGGCGTGGCGTCTATGAAAGATGCAAAAATGAATACCCTTGGTGGTAGTATGATGATGGCTGGACTTTATGATAGTAAAAAAGAAAAACCAAGTTTTGATTTCAAATACGACATTCAAAATTTTGACTTCCAACAAGCCTTCAAGACGTTCAATACGTTTCAGAAATTGGCCCCGATTGGCAATTATATAACAGGAAAATTTAATACCAATATGGTCATGAGTGGTGGACTCGGCAAAGACATGATGCCAGATTTCAATACGCTCACGGCTTCGGGATTTTTACAGACTTTGCAAGCCATCATCATTGGTCTAAAACCTGTGCAAGAGATTTCTAATACCTTGAACCTAAAAGAAATCAACCCATTGGATATAAAGGAAACCAAAAATTGGTTCGAAATCCGAAACGGTGCAGTAGAACTCAAGCCTTTCGATATGAAGGTAAAAGACATCATGATGAACATAACTGGCACGCACAGCTTAGCGAACGAGATGAATTATGCTATAAAAACCAAAGTTCCGCGCAAGATGCTCGAAAAAGGCGCAGTTGGCGCAGCAGCAAATACTGGTATAAATTTGATAAATAAAGAAGCCTCGAA
>JAYUJV010000475.1:0-2194 GCA_043764975.1 Saprospirales bacterium | reverse complement strand
CCAAAGAATTGAGTGTGCCGATTATAGCCTTGTCGCAATTGAGTCGTGCCGTAGAAACACGTGGCGGTACAAAACGCCCGATGCTTTCAGACCTCCGTGAATCTGGTGCGATAGAGCAAGATGCGGATATTGTATCATTTATCTATCGTCCCGAGTACTACAAAATCGAAGAAGATGAAGAAGGTAACTCAGTAAAAGGTATGGCAGAAATCATCATCGCCAAACACCGTAACGGAGCGTTGGATACCGTGAAGCTAAAATTTATAGACCAATATGCCAAATTTGCAAACCTCGATGATCCAAATTTTTCGGATTTACCCAAAAATACATTCGTGTCCGATAATCAATATACGGATTCATACATCACACGCTCGTCGCGCGTGAATGATGACGATGTACCATTTTAAGGTAAAAAATAATTTATAATAGTTTAAAAATCAACATTTTATAATATTTTTATAAAATAAATTTTAATACAAAAAAATCTTCTTGTCTAACGATAACGAGCGCATACAATGGAACCAATTAAAAAAAATAAGGACAAAAAACACAATCATAAAGATAGTCCGAGAGATGAAAGTCGATTCAGTAAGCCTGAGCCGAAACGTGAGGAAAAACCTCGCGAAAATCCTTTTGCAAAATTTGAAAAGAAAAAAATTGTCAAAAAAGACAATGATGGCAGCAATGAAGATTCGGTAAAGCCGAATAAATACGAAGATGCTGGCGAAGAGCGCAGACCTTCACGTCCTAAACCTTCGACGAGTAGTGCGCCAAAAGTAAGACGCAAAGAAGGTTTTACGACCGAAAAAACAAAACTCGAACCACGTCAGCGACCAACCTTCAAGACCAACACAGTCGAAGGCGAACGACCTGATATCGAAGCAGAAATCAACGAAAACATTCGCCTCAATAAATATATAGCCGATTGTGGCATCGCCGCTCGCCGAAAAGCAGATGAGTTGATACGTGCTGGCAAAGTTTCAGTCAATGGCAATGTCATCGAAGAACCTGGTTTTCGAGTAACCGAAGGCGATGTTATTATGTATGACGGCAAGCAAGTAAAACCAGTGAGCAGTCGCGTGTATTTGTTGTTGAATAAACCCAAAGACGTGATCACAACGGCCAGTGACGAAAAAGGTCGCAAGACTGTTATGGGTTTGATAGATGGCGCGGTGAAAGAACGAATTTTTCCAGTTGGTCGTTTAGACCGCGAAACAACTGGTCTTCTGCTCTTGACCAACGATGGCGAACTCGCTGATAAATTGGCGCATCCAAGCCGAAAAATTCGTAAATTATATCACGCTACACTCGATAAACCATTGACGAGCAGACACTTAGAAGACATCAGACAAGGCCTTACGCTCGAAGACGGTATCGTAGAAGTAGATGCTGTGAACTATGCTACGGACAAACCCGACAAAAAAGACATTATGATAGAAATACACGTAGGTCGCAACCGAATCGTGCGTCGTATATTTGAGCATCTGGGCTATGAAGTAGAAAAATTGGATCGCGTTTTTTATGCTGGCTTGACTAAAAAAGATTTGCCGCGTGGTCGCTATCGCTATCTTACTGAGCGTGAAGTGATTATGTTAAAACATTTTTCGTAAGAAAAATCATTTTTATCAAAAAAACGTTTACTTTTAATGTATATTTAGTGTTGGTACATGATCGAGAAGACTTTTACCAACACTTTATTTTTATAATAAATTGATTGTTAAATTATTATAAATATTTTAAAATAAACTTTATTATAAAAGGCTTGTTTTAGAAAAAAAGATTGACCGAAAAACATACTTGACAAAACGAACACAACAACACCATGTTGGTAAAAACCTTTGCATCGGCCGTAAACGGCATTGATGCTCAAACCATTACGATTGAGGTAAATGCTGGAGGCGCATTGAGTCCTGCAAAATCCAATTTTTTTATCGTTGGTCTTCCCGATAGCGCTGTGCGAGAAGGGCAGCAACGCATCGAAACCGCGCTGACCAATTCGGGACTCAGAATGGCGCGCGTCAAAACGGTCATTAACCTTGCACCAGCTGATGTGCGCAAAGAAGGTTCGTCCTACGATTTACCTATTGCGATTGGTATTTTGGCCTCGACTGGGCAAATAGACGAAAATGCAGAATTGGATAAATATATCATCATGGGAGAACTGTCGTTGGACGGCATGATTCGCCCCATAAAA
>JAYUJV010000474.1:0-2194 GCA_043764975.1 Saprospirales bacterium | reverse complement strand
AATCGCGCAAAGAACAAGACGACAAAGATCAAAATCAACAATATCGTTGGTATAAAATTAAGACGCTAAAAGGACAAATCGGTTGGATTTTCGGCGATGGGTTGGCGGTCATTATGCCCGAAAAGCTCATCGATTATAGTCTTCGCCCTTATCATAAAAAACAATATTCGTTCGGCTCAGGCTTCGATAAATCGACGCTTTGGATTGGCGCACTCGAAGGTCACGATAAAAATGGTTCAAAAAAATTACTCAACAATCTTTATGGCGAATATTACATTGTCGTCACGAACGAAAAAGGTCAATCGGCTATTCTAAATTATGCAGAATATAGCGCCACGAGTAAAGGTGCGCTCAAAAATGCCATTATACAAGACATTACGGACGACAATACGCCTGAAATTATACTCGAACGCAGCACTAAAATAAAAGAAACTGACGTAGAAGACCGCGTGTTGGAAGTCTATGGTTTTGCAGGCGGCACAATTTCAAAAATATTCGACGAGCGATTGACCTTACTTTATGATGAAGATGTACCTTCGCCAGCGCAGTTCAAATTGGTCGAAATTGCGCCAAGCGAAATCCGCGTGGCATACATAGATTTCGTCGCTTGCAGCAATTACCAACAAGGTTTTGAAACTGACATACGTAGCAAAACACAAGAGCGATGCCTCGAATACGTAACTTATACCTACAATTGGGACGAGGGCAAACGACAATTTTTGACACTTTATTCTCCTACTCGCATGGCCGTAGAAGGCGTGGTGGATAGCACGCAAACACTATACGACGCGCCTACAATCGAACGAAAATCGACAGGAAGCATTGCTGCAAAAAGTCATTTTGCGATTGTAAAAAGTTTTGAAGATTTTATAATCGACAACGGCAAAGCCGTAGGCGTTGCGCCTTGGTTGATGATACATTACGAAGGCAAAAACGCATATTTGCCAGCCAGTAAAGTCTTGTTTCCGAGCAGCGAACACGCCAGTATTTTGCAACTTTACTACAAATCGCCACCTCTATACAAAGGCAAACAGAAAACAATCGGGCAATTTGTAACCATAAAACCGTAAATATTGCCTACATTTGCACCATGTCTGTATTAAAAAAATTGGCGGGCGAAACCGCCATTTATGGTCTTAGTAGCATCGTTGGGCGTTTGTTCAATTACGTACTTGTGCCGTTCCATACCAGAATCTTCTTGACAGGAGAGTTCGGCGTGCAGTCGTATTTCTACGCCTGGTCGGGCGTGCTGATGGTCATTTTCGCATACCGCATGGAAACCGCTTTTTTCCGTTTTGGCACTGACGAGGCCAATCGAGATAAAGCGTTTAGCACCAGTATGATTTCACTCATCATATCCACATTGCTGTTTGTAACCTTGATGATGCTTTGCGCCAATCCAATTGCAGCTGCCATGCGATACCCAGATTATGGTCATTTTGTCCGCTATCTCGCTATTATTATTGGACTAGACGTATTGGCAGAGTTGCCGTTTGCAAAGTTGAGATTAGAGCGCAAATCAGTTCGCTTTGCAAGTATAAAACTGACGAATATTGGCGTCAATATGTTTTTCAATTTCTTCTTTTTATACCTTTGTCCTTTGATATTGGCTTCGCCGTCGTGTAGTGGGTTACATGGAATTATCCACAAAATATACGTCAAAGAATTTGGCGTTGGCTACATCTTTTTATCCAACTTGATCGCCAGTTTCGTAACCCTTTTGTTACTCATTCCGTCGTTCCGAATTACTTGGACATTTGACACCGCGCTCTGGAAAACGATGTTTCGCTACGCTGCACCGCTGATTATTGTCGGTTTGGCAGGCATCATCAACGAAGTAGCTGACCGATATTTACTAAAATTATATTTGCCTTATAACGCCAGTAAAAACGATGCACTTATAGGTATCTATTCGGGTTGTTACAAGCTCTCGATACTCATTAGCCTATTCACACAAGCCTTCCGATATGCGGCCGAACCTTTCTTTTTTGCGCAAGCAAAAGAAAAAAATGCGCCGCTACTCTACGCCAAAGTCAGTCGATATTTTGCACTCATGGGCGCATTCGCATTCGCCGCCATCATGCTCTATATGCCCTTGATACAGTTTTTGGTTGGGCCAAATTATCGTAGTGGATTGGGCATTGTGCCGATACTCTTACTGGCCAATATTTGCTTAGGACTTTACTACAATTTT
>JAYUJV010000473.1:0-5833 GCA_043764975.1 Saprospirales bacterium | reverse complement strand
AAGTGAAACGAGCGATCGCGCCCTTTGGTATAACCGAGTACTTTACCTTCCCATTGCGCCATGAGGCGATCGAGCGGCATTTGTCGGGTCGTGAATACACCTAAATTACGGTGCATCGTGAATATCATTTCGTCGTCAGCAAGTGCAGCAGTGCAACCTACCGAAATGGCTTCTTGACCAATGCCACTAAACCATTTACTGACTTTTCCTTGTCGCAACAAAATCAACATTTTTTCCTCGATCATGCGCGGAAATAACAACTGACGATACAATGCCAATTGCTGCTGTTTTGATATTTTTGATGCTTTATATTCGATTGCGATACTCATGTTTTAAGATTATGGTTTTATTTTTTTGAACCGCCGCAAAGATAGTGGTTTTAGTAGAATAAAAAAAATACGTGCTGTATAAAATCCCCAAACACATTTTATTTCAAAACCAATGATTTTATTTTATACCTTTGCGTTTTCATTTTATTTATAAAACATCATTTTTTTTTGATAAATCCATGCGCAACACAAGCAAAATATTAGTATTCGCAATATTATTGAGCATTTTAGGTAGTGCTTGTAAAAACACAAATCCAAATTATCAGCAAGATGCACTAAATCCAGAATTGACACACCGATCGGTACGCAAGATTACGGACATCATCGTATATGATATTTTTCCGCCGATGATTGCGAGCCGTATATATGCTTATTCGACCATTGCAGGTTACGAAGCGATGCGCCCAGGCTCTCTTGAATATCAATCTTTGGCTACGCAACTTACAGGTCTGGAAGCAGTACCAAAGCCAGATCCAAGCAAAACTTATTGTTTTCCGTTGGCAAGCGCACAAGCGATGCTTATGGTCGGCAAAAAATTGACTTTTAGCGACGATGAAATGGACAAATACATCGCCTTGGTTCAAAGCGATTTTAAGAAATTGAATATGCCAAACGATGTATTCAAAAACTCTATCGAATATGGCGAAATAGTCTCAAAACACATCTTGGCTTGGGCCGATAAAGACAATTATAAGCAGATGCGAACGATGCCCAAATATAGCATAAACGACAACCCTGCTACTTGGAAGCCTACACCACCCATGTACGCCGATGCACTCGAACCGCATTGGAAAAAGTTGCGCCCATTCACACTAGATAGTGCCGCGCAATTCAGACCTGCACCACCACAGACATTTAGTACGGACAAAAAAAGTGCTTTTTATAAAGAAGCATTGGAAGTACTCAACATCGTGAAAGGAAATGACACGCTTGCTCATGCCACCGCTTTGTTTTGGGACGACAATGCCTTTGCGGCTCGCGTAGAAGGCCACGTAATGATGTCCTCGAAAAAGATTAGCCCAGGCGGTCACTGGCTCAATATTGCAGCTACGGCTGCAAAGCAAAGTAAATTAGATGCTATGCGCAGTATGGAAATGTACGTGCGTCTTTCTATCGCAATTGCAGACGGATTTATTAGTTGTTGGGACGAAAAATACCGTTCTTGCCTGATTCGCCCCGAAACTTACATTACACAATACATCAATCACGATTTTATACCTTATATACAAACGCCGCCGTTCCCTGAGCATACGAGTGGCCACAGCGTAATATCTGGTGCATCTGCAACCGTATTGACCAATTATTTTGGTGACAATTATGCTTTTACAGATAGTACTGAGTTGATATTCGGTATTCCGAATCGAGATTTTAAGTCGTTTCAGGCAGCTGCTGACCAAGCAGCAATCAGCCGTATGTATGGTGGTATTCATTATCGTACTGGTATGACGGAAGGCTTGAAACAAGGCCGTCGTGTAGGCGATTATGTATTGACAAAATTGCAAACGAAAACGAAAAAGTAATTTGGTTTGATTTTTAATTATTTTATAAAATATTGATAATGAAATTATTATAAATAAAAAACGTACTCAACAATATGTCGAGTACGTTTTTTTTATTTACAAAAGCACTAAAAAGAGCTAAAGTTTATTTACCAACTTTAAATGCTACACCAAAGCTATGAATTGTTTTTGGTGGCGTAAGCGCACCAGCTACTGATGGCGGAAAAAAAGCGATATAAATCAAGTTATAACGTTTGTAAGAAATACCTCCACCTGCACCAAGCATCGTGAACACACGCGCTGCATTGGCAGCTACTGTAGGTTCATATCTGTAGCGAAGTGAAGGAAATGCGCCAATATATGCGCCCCATTTTTGGTAGCTTACTTTTAGATTCGGCCCACCGCAAGTAAAAAATAGGCTTTTAGAATCTAATGTCATACCAATTTGTCCCGAAAAAACGGTTGCAGACATCGTTGGCTTTACAACAGCAGGTGCAGGAGCAACTTGTGCTACTGATTTTTGTACCATAAGCAATACAAAAACTAAAAGTGTGAATAGCGTTTTTTTCATTCTGAAAAATGTGTTTTGTTTTGGCATAAGTTTCAGACCTCTCCATTTCCGTAAGGAAATTGGCTAATATTTAGAGTGGTTCAAAACAGATACTTCGATGATTAAAATAATTTAGTTATCTAACATTTTGGCGTAAGCCAAAGTTACTTTATCAATTTTATTTACCAAACGATTAGAAAGGTCAAATATACTTTCTGGTGTGATGCTTTTGTTTGAAAAATCGAATTTCTGTTCTTTCTGAAAAGCGTCAACGAATATTTTCCATTCCGCTTCTACACCCAAAATAGCACCATTGACTTCTTCATCGTTGATCGGAGAATTTTTAATTTCCTTTAAGCTAAATTGAATAAAATCTACCGTATTGATAAGTTCTTGTTCGTGCGGTTTTTGGGTAATACCTTGATAGTAACAGATGTAATACAAGGCTGTTCGTTGTACTAGCATACGCATTTTGCCTGAGCTATTCGTATGCGAGGCAATCAGTTCTTTTCTGAGCGGCGATTTGTCCAGACTACTTTTCTTAGAAATAATCTGAATCACGATGGCGTTTACCACATCGTCGCAAAGTTTTAGTAGTTTGTCGCTTTCCTGAAAAACATAAGCAGCATTTTGCTGATTCATGACTTTATATTCAAGTACAGTCTTAAACTCTTGCCATGATTTGCTGGCCAACGCTATTTTTTGCTTTATAGCGTCATTGACCGCGTAGGTGTTCAAGATACTCAAATGCTCTTCAAAAAGTATGGTGGAAGTTGCTTGTTCTTTTATTGCTTTTTCTTTTTGCAAATTCAAAGATTTGCAAACAAAATCTTTGGCTACGCGCTCTACGAGCATCCGCTGCTTGCCAGCTATGTTGAGCGCAGTTCCATCAGAAATGGTTTGAGCATTGCTTTTTGCAAGTAAAAATAGCGAAAAAATGATAAAAAAACTTACTCCTGCTTGATTTCTACTCCAACAACTTTGCATAAGATTGAGTGATTTTGTCCGCACGATTCACAATTTTATTGGCTTGTTCAAACATAATTACAGGGTCTAACGTTTTGGCTTGAAAATCAATACAATTGTCCTTCGTACATTTTTCTTTGATGGTGTTCCACTCAATAATTGCTTGACTGATGGCATCATCTACCTCTTGGTTATTGGCTTCAGAAGTCAATAAACCCGAAAAACTAGCGCCAATATTATCAGCAGCAGCCTTCAAAGTTTTGTAGCCCATGTCATCTATCATACCATTATAATATGCAATATAGTATAAAGTCATGCGCTGAGAAAGCATTCGAATACGACCCGAAGTATTCGCATTTGCGGCTACAGCAAGACCTGTGGCTCCTTCGTCGTCACCTTTGCTTGGGCGTGTTTTGGCATATTCTACAAACTCTTTTACTACATCTTCGCAAGCATTCAAGATTTCTGTGTTTTGCGTAAGGATGTAAGATGCCGTACCTTTCGAAAACCCTGAGTTCAAAGAAGTCTTATACGCTTTCCAAAGCAACTCCTCTTTTTCTAATTTGCTTTTTATTTCAATATTATACGCGTTGGCTTGTAGTACTTTCAAACCTTCTTCAAAAAGTACCATTGATGAATTAAGTTCTTTTTGAGCTTGCTCGGGTAGTGTGCCGACCGACTTATAGACAAAGTCTTTCGCCATACGCTGCGTGAGCATACGCTGTTTTCCTGCCATATTGATGAGTGTTCCTAAACTAACGGTAGCTGTTTGGGCAAAACTGTTTCCATATAGGAAAATAAAAGAGATGAATAGCAAAAATACTTTTTTGCTAAGATTGTGTGTTTGTAAAATCATGTTGTGATAGTGATGGTTAAATAAAAAAATACGAAATTGTTGACACCTTTCAAAGCGTCAATATGTTGGAGGGAAAATAAAATCATTACAGAGTTATTATTATTGTAACAATTTGTCGATAACAAAGTTAAAAAAAATATACTAAACGACAAAATATAATTCATATTAAAATACTGTTTTGTTAAAAATAAATTCTTAACAAAACACTTACAAATTTTGATATTCCTAATATGTTTTTTGATATTAAACAATACTTTAATACCGCACATTTCACAAAATAACTAAGTTTGATGAGCAATAAAAAATTTCTTTATTCGGCAAATTAAATGATTAAAAAATCCTTAAATCTATCTTAAAATAAAAGATTTTGTAGAAAAAATTGCAACTTTGCACTTCAATATTCGTTTTTTGATAAATGACTGGCTTTGCGAGAATCAAAGTCAATATTTTGACACTAAATTCAATTTTAATATGCGTATTCATCTAGTATCTGGCGGTTGCGGTTTCGTAGGCCGCAATATGGTAAAGCGACTTTACAAAACTACCAACGACCACATTCTTTTTATCGACAACCTAATGGTCGGCACACACCCAAGCACTTGGTTGCCAGTGCCAAAGACTGCTGACAACAAAGACATAGAAGTGTTCGGAGAAGATGGCCGTTTATTGTTCTTGAAAGCTGACTTCCGAAATACGCTGCATCATCTTACGCAGAATCCGCAATATTTTCAGCAGCACTACGGTCTTGATTTTGAGCGTTTTGCTGATGTGTTTCACTTTGCAGCCATCGTTGGCGGTCGCGCTATGATTGACGGTGATCCGATGATGGTCGCTTTGGATTTGAGTATTGATGCAGAATTGTTTTATTGGCTCACGCGCAACAAACCTGAGCGTGTGCTGTATCCGAGTTCTTCAGCGGCATATCCTGTGGATTTACAAACCGAAGGCGACGCGATTGCATTGCGCGAAAGCGACATCAATTTCAAGCGCATGGGCGAACCCGATATGACTTATGGTTGGTCAAAACTGACTGGCGAATATTTGGCCAAAATCGCAGCCAAACACTACGATTTGAAAGTTACTTGCATACGACCATTTAGCGGTTATGGCGAAGACCAAGACCTCACTTACCCAGTGCCAGCCATTGCTGCACGAATTGCACGTCGCGAAAACCCAGTAGAGGTATGGGGAACTGGTCGTCAAGGTCGTGATTTTGTACATATAGATGACGTAATAGATTGTATTTTTGTGGCTATGGACAATATTCAAGATGGCACAGCCATCAATATTGGGCGCGGCGAGTTACTGTCTTTTATCGAAATTATACAAACCATGTGTAAAATAGCAGGCTACGAACCCGAAATAAAATGCTTGCTAGATAAACCAGTAGGCGTTTATTCTCGATACTGCAACATGGATTTTGTGAAAGAAACCCTTGGTTGGGAAGCAAAAATCAGCGTAGAAGAAGGTATGCGTCGCGTTTTTGAGGCAGCAGAAAAGAAGTTGGCTTAAACGTTATCCTTTTCTTAGACAATATTTGTAACTATCCAGCCTTAGGAACATTGACTAAATTAACGATAGCTTGAATGGCGCACATAACGGATTGTCCGTTTTTGATAGTTGTATCAATGAC
>JAYUJV010000472.1:0-5840 GCA_043764975.1 Saprospirales bacterium | reverse complement strand
CATATATACAATATCAGGATGTTGGAAGTGATACACTATATGTGCAAATACGATTATCGGAACACGATACTTGTATGTGAACAAGCCATTCAATTTTTTGAATCCGCTACCTATCCTTCTCGTCCTAACCTGCGTATGTTTTATTATCAGGCCATAGCGAGCCATATCTATATGCGAGAGTTCGAGCAAGGTTCAGCAAAGGTAACAAGCTGTCTGAAAATGATAGGAGAAGGGCAAAGAGGTTGGTTCAAAGTGAAAGACTTGGCCTTTATGTTGGCGCTGTATAGCCACAAATACATAGAAGCCTATGAGGTGTATCTATCCGTGACCCAAAACGAGTGGTTCGAGCAACAACCTACCCAAGAGAAGGAATTATGGGCGGTATATGATGTATATCTTACGTTATTTCACCAGATTGGTGAATTAGCTGTTCAAGATTTTAAGTTGTCGCCAAAAAGTTTTGGCAAACTCATCAACCAAGTTCCCATCATGGAGCGTGACAAAAAAGGACTGAATTTCGCTATCCGTATCTTACAGTTTATCTACTACCTACACACCAAAAAAACTGACCTATACATAGACCGCTGCGAAGCCATCAAAAAATATGTGCAACGATACAAAGACAGCAGCACCCAAGATCGTAATCTGCTCATGGTCAATATATTAGATCGTATCGCTACGTTGGGTTTTCAGCAAAAAGCCGCCCAAAAAGATAAGCTCATCCTCGCCAATATCGAAAATCTAAAAAATACCCACTACGACATCACCGACGCCAATTACGACATCGAAATCCTACCGTATCAAGACATCGCCGTCATTATGATTGGTTTGTTGGGAAAGGAATATCGGGACGTAATTCTTTCGTAATAGACCAATGATTTAGTTTTTTAAAATTTTTATGGAACACGTAATTATTCTAAAGTGCATCTGGTTTTACCCTTTTTATAAAATATCGAATATCGAACAAGGAATATTGAATCTCAAACAAGGATTATCATAGCTGCTCTACAAGATTTCGATATTCGACATTCAATTTCGATATTCGATATTTATTTTTTACCACATAAAAGGTAAAACCTAATGCGTTACAGTACAAAGTACTTCATATTCTGTATTCCGTACTTCGTACTCAGTACTTTGTATTTTTCCTACGAAATTTTACTCCACACCTTCAAACTACGCCCGAGCGTAATCATATAATTATGTAACGTTTCGTGGCGAGGGTCTTGCAACCCTGGGTCTTCATCTATGATATCAGAAGCGAGTTCGCGCGCCACTTGCAGTATTTTTCCATCTCTGGCAAGATCGGCTATATTCAAGTTCAAAATGCCGCTTTGTTGCGTACCTTCTATGTTGCCTGGGCCACGCAATTTGAGATCAGCTTCGGCGATGTCGAAACCATTGTTGGTGCGGCACATAGTCGCCAATCGCTCTCGGCCTTCGGCACTGAGTTTGAAACTACCCATGAGGACACAAAACGATTGTTCGCCGCCACGCCCGACTCTACCGCGCAATTGGTGCAATTGCGATAAACCAAAACGCTCCGCATTTTCGATGACCATCACGGACGCATTCGGCACGTTCACACCGACTTCAATCACGGTAGTGGCTACCATGATTTGGGTTTCGTGCTTCACGAATCGCTGCATCTCGAACTCCTTGTCCACGGCTTTCATGCGGCCATGCACGATGCTGATTTGGTACTCAGGCATCGGAAAATCACGACTGAGCGACTCAAAACCTTCCATAAGGTTTTTGAGATCAAGCGTTTCGCTTTCTTCTATGAGTGGATACACGACATATATTTGGCGGCCATACGAGATTTGTTCTTTCATAAATCCAAATACGCTCATGCGGTTGTTTTCGTTGCGCTGCACCGTCACGATTTCTTTTCGGCCTGGCGGCAACTCATCTATGATTGATACATCGAGGTCGCCATACAAGGTCATGGCTAAGGTTCGAGGTATCGGCGTGGCTGTCATAACCAATACGTGTGGCGGACAACGTGGGTTTTTGCGCCACAATTTGGCGCGTTGCTCCACACCAAAACGATGCTGCTCATCAATGATCGCAAGTCCAATATTTTTGAACACCACAGGGTCTTCTATCAGCGCGTGTGTGCCGATTAGGATATGGATTTCTCCAGCAGCTAAGGCCGCGAGCAAGGCTTCGCGTTTTTTGCCTTTCACAGTGCCTGACAAATAAGCGATATTCAGCCCAAGTTGCTCGCCGTATTCGCCAATCGAGATATAATGTTGTCGTGCCAAAATTTCGGTTGGCGCCATCAGACAGGCTTGAAAACCGTTGTCGATGGCCATCAACATTGCCATGAATCCGACAATTGTCTTGCCGCTTCCGACATCGCCTTGCACCAAACGATTCATCTGCATACCGACGCCAAGGTCGCGGCGAATCTCTTTTAGTACGCGTTTTTGTGCGCCAGTCAGTTCAAACGGTAAGTATTCGGTATAATATTTATTGAAATATTCGCCGATGCGGTCAAACACAAAACCCCGAATCGTGTCTTTACGGTTGCGCTTGGATTGTAGCAATCGGAGTTGCAAAAAGAACAATTCCTCGAATTTTAATCGGCGTCGTGTCGCTTCGAGTTCATCTACTCTACTCGGAAAATGTATGTGTTTTATCGCCTCAAACCTTGACGGAAAACGAAATTTATCAACAATATAATCTGGCAAATTCTCAGGAATATCGCTTGGATTCAGCTTCTCGAATAGGTCTTGCATGATACGGCGGCGCACCTTGGCATCGAGTCCACGCTGATTGAGCTTTTCGGTAGATGGATACACTGGCGCAAAGGTTTGCGCCTTGTTGCTGTTGTCTTCCGTCACGCCTTCTATCTCTGGATGCGGTATATTGAATTGACCATTGAACTCATTCACGCGCCCAAACACGACGTACTCTTGCCCGACTACCAGCGTGCGCTCCATCCATTGCGCACCACGAAACCACACCAAATCTATGGCACCGGTATCGTCGCGGAAGCGAGCGACCAAGCGTTTTTTATGCCCTTCGCCTACACTTTCGACCCGACGCAAGACGCCACGCAACTGCACATCGCCGCTATCCATGCTCAAATCTATGATTTTATGGAACTGCGTTTTATCGATGTATCGAAACGGATATTGAAACAACAAATCCTTTACGGTGAATATGCGCAATTCTTTTTTGAGCAAATCGGCACGTTGTGGGCCTACGCCTTTAAGGTATTCTATGGCGCTATCAAAAATCTTGTTTTGCACGTGCTGTCGAGAAGTTGAAGTAGTAAATAATAAGTGTACCTGCGATACGTGCGCCCAATTGGTAATTGGCCGTTCGTGTGGCCAATTGGTAATTGGCCGCGCTTGACATACGCGACACGCCCAATTACCAATTGGCCGCACTTTGGCCGCACAACAATAAAAGACAAAAATAAGACAAGTAATTCAAAAAATGTAACAAGTGAGTGTCATTACAATGAAAAATAATTTTTGGTTTTTAATTTTCTGTAGAAAAAAAGAAAACTGAGCTTCGGCGCAAAGCAATTATTTTGTTGAATCATTTTGCTTTAAAAGCAAAATGAAACTTATGTTACCACAAATAAATTCGTAGCTACAATAAAACAAAAAAAAACAGGGCTGACTTTCGGGAAAGAAGATCAGCACCTGTTGGACTATACACGCTCTTAATTATTGGTTATAATGTCGTTTTAAGAGCAGACTAATCACTCAAGCGGGGGCTCGAATGCGGTTTTTGGACTTGTCCAGGGTCATCATCAAAATTGGGTTTCTTGATGTGCTTCGGTTCGGACTGTTCACAATGGCTTTTGGGCTGGTTTGGGAAATTTTTCTTTTTTTGGAAATAAGTTTTAAATCAACATTGTCAGTTAGTCATTTTTGTCGGTTAGTCCTTGGCAATCAAGCCATTAATTAGGCAACTTCTAAAATACGAATAATTCTGTCCAAGTATTTGAGGGTTTTAAGATAAGTAATTTTTAATTTTTTAACACCTTTTTTTATCGTAAAATATTTTTATTAACAAAATTTAAAAAAGATTATTTTAATTATAAAATATTGATTTTCAATTATTTATATTCTATTAAAATAAAAATTCTTTATATTTTTATCAACTTTATAAAGCTAAACGAATCACTAATCCACGACTACGACCTTACCCGTAGCGATTGATTTTTGACCATCTATAATTTGAAACATATATATACCTGTACTCAATGTGTTGCGGCGAAGTTCGTACTCGTTACCTTCGATGGCTGACCTTTGTACTTCCCGACCGCTTGGATCGTAGAGGACAAAGGTCAACGCCGAAGATAATTTTTTATAACCAACAACATTAAAATACACAAATTCCGAAAATGGGTTCGGGTACACTTGCACCTGCGCTTGTGTGTCCGAAAGGTTTTTGGTATTCACAGTCACGAAGTTTTTACCAACCGTATGTTTGGTGGTATTCGTGAGCATGGTTTTACCATAATTAAAAGCGATAGTAGCGCGATTGTTAATCACAGTTCCGTTCGGTAACTTCGGTTTTTGGGAAACACGAAACTTCACGAATCCTTGAGATGCGGCTGCACCTGCGCTACTATCGGGTAATTGTATGTTCGCGAACGTAAACTTCAATACGCCATTGCCGACCACACTCCAATCGAAGTTGTGGCTGCTCTGCACCGAATTGATGGTAGTCACGTCCAAAAACGAGGATAAAGAATCGACAATACTCAGATACTTTACCGTATCTTTTAGCGTATTGCTGAAATTTATCAAATATGCTACATCGGTTGTATCGCTGATGTAGCGTTCGTTTTTATAGCCTTTGGGATAGCCTCTCTTATCATTTTTATTACTGGGCCCTACACTTTCCTGACAATCGCTGTCCAAGAAAGGGTCGCCGTCATCTTCTTGAAACTGGGTTGCGTAGCCAGTCGTAAATGTACCATTGCTACCTTTACAAGCCTCTATGGCGATAGTCGGATAGCTTTTGCCTGGGTGTCCGCTCGATTGCTCTGCCACGATGCGGTATGTACTGCCTTTAGTTGGTATCTTGACCGTTGCTGTCGCAAAACTTGGCAACTTAAAGGTCGCTTGTTTCGTAATCACGTCGTCTTCTATAACAATATATTGCTTCGTGTCTTGCATCGGGCTTTTCGACAAGTTTTTGACTTGAAAAATAACCGTATCGCCTTTACAAACGCCATCTACAACTATATTGGAGCCGTCCCACAAATTATTGGGCGGTGTGCAGATAGAATCGGGGCGAATATGTGCTTTCACGCAATGTGTTTGACCCAAAACCGTAGTGGCGCAATCCAAATAAGTGAGTACATCGAATTTGGCGCAAGTTCCTGGCGCAACGTTGCCAATATTGAATGTATAAACATTGTTCACGTTACTTACCCATGGCACTTGACTATTTTTCACTTCCAGATAATCGTCAAAATCAACTTCTATGCTTGCATTTTTAGCAGTAGTCGTTCCTTTATTACAATAACTAATAGTGTAAGTATTGAATTGGCAACGCTGTAACTGTGGCGTACTAACCGCTACTTCGAGGTTCGGACAATCGATGGCCGAGCGCACCGCAAAATCTAAAAATACAGTATCGCGTTCTTTTTTAAATGAAACATCATACGTAGGCTGACAAACTTTCCAATATTTATTGGGTAATAAAACATTGACTTTGTAGCTGCCAGTGTCCACGCTCATGCTATAATTTCCGAAAGCATTGCTTGACGCAAAATAACTTTTTTTGTTTTCAGCACGAATCAACCAATCGTTGAGGATTGGTTCGTTGGCCTCTTTTTTACAATTTGCATTCAAATCATAATA
>JAYUJV010000471.1:0-2205 GCA_043764975.1 Saprospirales bacterium | reverse complement strand
CACATTGCTATAACACAAGCTCCAAAAACGGCAGGTTTGTTTCGCCGTAATCGACGCCACGCTTTCTGATTTGGAGATAATGTATTTTGTGTCATTTTATAGCTGATTGCATCAAAGTCTATATTCGATATTTAAAATTTATGCGAAAGATAGTCAAGTAATCTTAATTTTTCAAAGAATAAAATATTTTAATCATAAAAAATACAACATTTATTTTTAAATAATTGAAAATAAAGGAGTTACAACCTCCCTAAACGGCGAAGCCCTCAACGAAGTTAATCCCTCCAAAGGAGGGACTTACCATCGTAACATCAAACTTTAAAGTAAAATAATATTATATGATGCCTAAACTATTAAAATAGTTTTAAAATTGATTTTCTAAAATTATTGAACTTAAAAATAATTAAAATCGTTAGAGAAAAGAAAAATATTATGAAAATTAGGGATTAGTCTAAAATCAATAACAGTAGAACTTTACATATAACTCATTTCAATTTGCAATATACAATTGACAAAAAACTACTTTCGGTAAAAAATTGCTATTTGCTTATTGCCAATTCATACACAAAATGCACAAAATGCTTAATTTTCGCTTACAATTATATCATACTTAAATACCTGAAATCATTAAATATATGTTCACAAAATCTACTTTATTTAAAAATATTTGGCTCGACAATCAGCTCGGCATCTCGTTTGTTTATGCGCTCAACATCATTGAAGAAATCTGTTATGTTCTGATTCCTGCGGCTGTCGGCATGCTCATCAATACGTTTTTGACGGGTCAAGGTTGGGGCATTGCGGCATTTTCGGCGGCATATTTGGGTTGGCAAGGCATTGCTACCATGCGTAAAATATACGACACAAGGATTTTTACGAAAGTATATAACCAAATTGCGATGCAAACCATAGAACACCATAAGGCAGAAAACATCGAAATCGGAAAAATAAATGCGCGTATTGAGTTGCTAAAACAAGTGGTTGGCTTTTTTGAAAACGACCTTCCGTACCTTATAGGCAGCGTCGTGATGATGTTTGGTTCTGCTGGCCTACTCTATTTTTATAATCCACAATTGCTGCTCGTTTGCCTATTGGTCATTGTGCCGTCAATGTGTATTAATTATTTTTTTGGTAAAAAAATGGTTGCTGTCACGAAGCTCGTCAATGACAAATATGAGGAACAATTGGAAACGATAGAAACGAAACAAGTGCCTGATATTCAGTTATATATGAACGAAGTTCGCTTATTAAACATCAAAAAATCGAACCTCGAAGCCTACAATTTTGGCTTATTGGAGTTGTTCGTTTTCGTGATGATTATGGTTTCGATTTATGTGATTTGCAAGACGCCAAACATAAATTATGGTGACATTGTCGCAACTTATGGTTACATTTTGCGTTTTGCATATAGCTTCGATTTTATACCGCATCTGACCGAACGACTGGCGAGCATGAACGATATTCAAGACCGTTTGGAAGATGTGTTTTAAGGTATTTTTATTTTTATGGTTAAAAAACAAATATCGAATATCGAAGTTGAATATCGAATATCGAAATCTTATATAGTCCATTCGATATTGGATATTCCTTGTTCGATATTCGATATTTTTTTAAAAAAGAAATCAAACGTATTTTTTTATATAACGTAAATCCAATGACATTAACACTTGGTTTTTCGCCTTGTCCGAACGATACTTTTATTTTTGATGCCATGATTCATGGCAAAATAGACACCGAAGGTCTTGATTTTCAGGCCATTATGGGCGATGTGGAAGATTTGAATCAAAAGGCTTTTCGTGCCGAACTGGACATCACGAAGCTCAGTTATCATGCGTTTGCGTACTTGTTGCCGCATTATGTTTTGCTGGATTCGGGCAGCGCATTGGGCAATAATTGTGGACCTTTGTTGATTGCTAAAAAACAACTTTCGACAGCCGAATTGTCGGCTATGACCGTTGCGATTCCAGGTAAATATACGACAGCTAATTTTTTATTGAGCTTGGCTTATCCGAATATAACGAATAAAAAAGAAACTCTTTTTTCAACTATCGAACAAGACGTGTTGTCCGAAACCGTTGGCGCAGGACTGATTATACACGAAAATCGGTTTACGTATCAAGAAAAAGGATTGGTAAAAATCATGGATTGCGGCGAATATTGGGAGCAAACGACTGGTTTTCCGATTCCGCTTGGCGGCATCGTGGC
>JAYUJV010000470.1:0-5860 GCA_043764975.1 Saprospirales bacterium | reverse complement strand
ATTTTTTAAGCCTCATAGTTCGCAAAATTACATCTTTTTCATAAAAAAATGAAATTTTAAAACTTTTTTCAAGCTATTCTTTATTTTATTAGAAATTCTTAATTCTTATCTTTTAACAATAAAGAAATAGGAATAAATACAATAGCAGCGAGAATAGCAACAAAAACAGCAACATTTGCCAATAGATTAAAATTAATTTTTTTCATGATTTTTAAAGTTTAATTTGATATAAGATATTTTAATAACGATGCAAAGGTGGGTATTGTATGTTAATGAAATGTGAAAATAATGTTAATTTTTAATGAAGTTGTGGTGTAACTTGAAAATCAATTGTTGCAATGGTAATAATTTACAGAATTGTATATTAAAATCGTAATTTTTTCGCAAAATATCATTAACATAATAGAGTAAAATCTTAAAGCTCCGCTTTATCGGAAGCAGGAGCTTCCGAATACAGTTTTCACGAATAGTTCATTTTTTTAGTTTTTTGAAAAATCAAAATTACAAAACATCTTTTTTTACTAGCGAAACTGTACCTTCAAAGCTCTTGGTTGGAAGACATTATTTGTTTAAAATTAAATTTTAACAGTGATTTTAACTATTTTTTAATATACGATTTTAAAACAATATTTCGGTTTTAAAATATGAAATAACTTTTTTCACCAAATCGAAAACAAAGGTTAATTTTAATCGATTATTTGCTCAAAATCTATATATTGGTAAATACATATATAATGCTTTTCGGTACGATACTTGTCTTTTTAATGAATAAATACACTCAAACTATGAAAAATCGCTTACTTTTCGTTTTTATTGCACTTTTTCCTACTTTTTTGTTCGCACAAATCGACTTACGAAATCAATATGCGGCATTTTTGATTCCGAAAGAAATGACTAAAAATGCCAACGCGGTGGTGCGTGTATATGAGTTGAGTTTTCAAGTAAAAAACAATGGAGAAGCGATTGAAGAAGAACATAAAGTGGTCACGATTTTGAACGAAAATGCTGAAAATTACGATGAACCAGTTTTTAATTATGGAGGCATTTCGGAACTAATAGATATTGAAGCCGTTATCTATGATTCGGTTGGAAAGCAAGTCAGAAAAATGAAGAAAAAAGACATCGAAGACTTCAAACCTTACGAACTTTATGTCAACGATGCCCGCTTTAAACGTATCAAATTTCCTCGTTTGGCATATCCATATACCATCGAATATACCGTAAAAACTAAGTATAACGGTTTACTTTTTTACCCAGTTTTTCAGCCACAAAGCAAGCACACAGAGTCGGTTATGTATGCCAATTTCAAATTGAAAATGCCCAACAATTTAAAAGTACGTACAAAAGAAATAAATATACTTAATTATCAGAAAATCAATTATTTAGAATGGGAGTTTAAAAATATAAAAGCCTTTAAGAAAGAATCTTTTATGCCTTCTGATGCTACTGAATTTCCGATAGTTATGACAGCGCCGACCAATTTTAAACTTCAAGAATATGAAGGCAATATGGAAACTTGGAAGGATTTTGGACTGTTTTTGAACAAACTCAATCAAGGTCGAAACATAGTATCTCCTGAACTATTGGCAAAGTTAAAATTGGTAACTGCTGACTGTAAAGACGATTATTGTAAAATTGAAAAAGTGTACGAAATGATGCAAAACACAACGCGCTATTTTTACGTAGGTTTGGGCATTGGCGGTTGGCAACCAACTGCTTCGTCAGATGTGGATAACAATAAATATGGCGATTGTAAAGGTTTAAGTAACTATATGGTGTCGATGTTAAATGCCATAAATGTACCTGCGCGATATGTACTCATTAGGGCTGGCGAGGACAATCAAGAACAATATCCTGACTTCCCGAATCCGCTTTTTAATCATGCCATTGCTTGCGTTCCGATGGAAAAAGATACGGTTTGGTTGGAATGTACGAGCCAAACCGAAAGTTGCGGTTTTTTGAGTAATTTTACAGACAATCGACCAGCTTTAATCGTTACACCTCAAGGCGGAAAGCTAGTAAAAACGCCTCGATATGACGAAAAAATAAACTCGACTAGCAAAAAAACAACAATAAAATTGGAAAGTGACGGAAGTGCAAATTTGTCATCTATCGAGACATACAGTGGCATAAAAGAAAGTTTACCTGCCGAAATTGCTGGCTATAATGATGAAATTAAGAAAAAATACTTGTACCAAACCTTGAATATCAATGATTTTGAATTGATAAACTATACTTTTGACCGAAAAAAAGGTAAATTGCCAACTGTCGTGCAGAGCATCAAATTGAATATTCCGAGTTTGGCATCTGTCAGTGGTAAACGCTTGTTTTTGCCCATCAATGTTTTGTCGAAATGGACAACAATTCCGACACAAGACAGTGTTCGCCGTTTTGATGTTCAGGCGGATTCACGTGGATTTACCGAATTTGATGAAATTGAAGTAGAGTTGCCGCAAGGATTCAAACTTGAAAGCAATATTGCGCCATTAGTTATCCAATCTTTATACGGAACTTATGAGTTGAAACTTAAAATTGAACCTTCTAAATTGTTGATTGTTAGGAAGTTAGTGATTAATAACAGTGTTCAGCCGAAAGAAAAATTTACATTATTGACAGATTTTTGTAAGGCTATTGCGAAAGCCGACAAAGGAAAAATCGTGTTGGTTACGGAATAATTAATTGACTTCGGTAATTTTTTTTCACGCAGAGGCGCAGAGGCGCAGAGAACGCAGAGTAAAAGTATTAATATCTTTGATTTTATAGTTGTTTGACAATTTTAGTGAAGTCTGCTTTATATAGTTTTGTTATTATACTTTAATTTAATAAAGGATAAATTATCCAGTAATAAAACCAGCTATTGAATTGTTTAAAAAGTTTAATTATAACTTGCTGCGCTCAAAATTGAAACTATAGTTTCAATAATTTGTGAAATTTAATTTTTTTATCTACGATTCGTGTAATTCGTTAATTTGAGTGAAATTCGTGTTAAAATTTATATCATTTGAAACGAAGTTTTGAATATTATGATTGGAACAAATTTTAAACAAGGCAATAATTAATACACTCCACTAAAATTGTCAACCAACCGATTTTATGTGCTTTTTGCAAAAAAATAGTTTTGTTTTGAAAATGACAAAGCGAAATTATTAAACTTTACTAACTTAGAATCTACAAATTACTAAAAAACATTCCAAAATAATTAAAAATAATGAAAAAAATATTGCTTTTTATAATTCTATTTTCAATTTCATTTTTAGCGCAAGCGCAACGCAATAAACATAAATTTGGCGTTATTGACGAAAAACATTTGAAAATGAAACAATATCCGTTGGATAATAGCGCGGAAGCTGTTGTTTTGTGCGACGTTGGTGAGTGGCGTATGGTCGATGGCGTTGCAAATTGGGTCGCCATGTTATATACACATCGACAGATTAAAGTATTCAAAAAATCTGCTTTTGCGCGTTATGGAGAAGTCATTATTCAATATCGACACCTCGATGGCTACGAGCAAATCGAAGACATTGATGCTATGGTTACGCATCCAAACGGAATACAAGAGATTTTGGACAAAAAACAATTTATTACGGAGCGAATCGATAAAGAATATTCAATCTTAAAATTTGCTTTTAAAGGCTTGCAAGAAGGCGATGTAGTAGAGTACGAATATACAAAAATGTCGAACACGATTCAGTTTGTTGGACCTTGGTATTTTCAAGAATCGATACCGATTCTACATTCCGAAATCTCGTTTAAGGCTGGCGATCGGCTCGAATATCAGTACGTTTATACAGGATATTTGAAACCACAAAAAGTAGATCCTGATGAAGATGGCGTTCGGATTAGCATCGAATTTATACCTGCGTTGAAAACAAGTGAAGTTTTTATCACAACGCCCAAAGATTATTGCGCTGGCATTTCGTTTCAATTAACCAAATATTTAGGAAGCGATGGTCAAAACCATACTTTTTTAGATACTTGGCAAAATGTAGCAACGGTATTAGAAAATGATTTTAGTTTTGGTAAAGTATATAACGTAAAGCGTTCATATTCAGATACTTGGAAAGTTTGTAAACCGCTTTTAGAAAATGCTTTGAATGACAATGAAAAGGTTGAAATCGTTTATA
The DNA here is from genome assembly GCA_043764975.1 of Saprospirales bacterium. Taxonomy (GTDB): domain Bacteria; phylum Bacteroidota; class Bacteroidia; order Chitinophagales; family Saprospiraceae; genus JAYUJV01. The sequence continues at coordinate 1,736 of JAYUJV010000470.1, read as the reverse complement.
ATTTCGTAAACGACAAAGTAAAATGGGACAATAGCTTTTCGATAGGCAGCGAACAATCGCTTGACGAAGTGTTCAAAAAAGGTAAAGGTTCGAGCGCCGAAATCAACTTAATGATGGTTGCACTTTTGAGAGAAGCAAACGTAAAAGCCAGTCCGATGCTGATTAGTACGCGCGAACACGGCAAAGTTTCGGAGCTCTATCCATTGCTCAATCAATTCAATCACGTGCTATGTTATGTACAAATTGGAGATAAAAAAATGGTATTAGACGGAGGTAATGAGTATCGACCAGCTGGAATGCCCAAAGTCGCATCTTTGACCCAAAGAGGTTGGATTGTAGATCGCTCGGATTCTCGATGGGCCAATATCCCAAATAATACAAACAGCCAAAAGGTCGTTTATAGCAACTTTTTGCTAACTGATGAAGGCGAATTACAAGGCGATATTACGTTTACGTATCAAAATTATGCCGCTGTAAGTGCCAGAGAATACAACAACGAAAATGAATTCAATATAGCTTTAAAAAAGAAATTAACGAGCTATTATCCTGATATTCAGATAGATAGCATTGTTTCTAAGACATCAAAAGATTTGAAATCGGCGGTAAAAAAAGTGGTGTATTGCAAAATACCGAATGCAGCGACTGTTAGTGGCGATTTGATATACGTAAAACCAATAGCGTTCAGTGATTTTGATGAAAATCCATTTAAATCTGCCGAAAGGAATTTTCCAGTCGATATGCCGTATAATGCTAAAGAGCAAGTGGTCGTGAATATGATGCTTCCAAAAGGCTTTGAAGTTGAATCAATGCCCAAAACAAGTATTATCAGCTTGCCAGATGCTGGCGGAAAATCTCAGTTTTTGAGTGAAAACAAAAACAACGAAAAGCTAGTCATCAACTCCACTATTCAACTCAATAAAAGTTCATTTTCGCCTGAAGAATACCCACAACTAAGAACTTTTTACAGTCTAATCGCCTCAAAATTAGACGAGCAAATTGTATTGAAAAAGATAAAATAATGATTTTCAATCAGATAATTGTAGTCAAAATTTAAAATTAAAATAAAAAATGATAATATTTATAAACAGCTTTTATACAACCTTTTTGAGTAGGAACTGTTTGTTTTTAATAAATAAAAAAACAAAATGAAAAAAGTAAATTATGGTTTTGACGCGCCAAATATAATGCGTAACTTAATGATATTCGGTGTTTTAGCATTCGTTTTTGGTATTGTAATATCAATTTTTTTTTGCAATTTTTTTTTAAAAATTATTGCATATTTAATCATTTTTAATGGGTCTGTATTGTTTATACTTGGTGCTTCGATGTTCGTTTATGGCATGGTCGGCAAGTTTAATATTCGTAAAATGATGCTCTCGAAAATAGCTTGGAAAGGCGACGAAATGGTGTTGGACATTGGTGTTGGAACTGGGCTTTTGATGAATGGTGCTGCACAGTATTTGACCACAGGAAAAGCGATCGGCATAGATATTTGGCGTGACGAAGACCTTTCGGACAATACTTTACAGAACGCTTTGCGAAATGCTGAAATCGAAGGCGTATCGGATAAAATTGAAATAAAAACCGAAGATGCAAGACAATTGAGTTTTGCTGACAACACGTTTGATGTCATTTTATCGCAATTTTGTATTCATAATATTGACGACATTAAAGAGCAAGAAAAGGCATGTTTTGAAATTGCTCGCGTTCTGAAACCTAACGGAATTGCCTTGATT